>CAILYP010000105.1:0-3165 GCA_903838475.1 uncultured Actinomycetes bacterium
AGTCATGAATGCATCATTATAAAACGATGCATTTCCAATATATGTGACCCCTTCAGGGATTACGACGCTCGATAGGTGTGAGGATCCAAAAGATTGGAGTCCAATTGTTCTAAGTGAATTGGGGAGTGATACCGAAGTTAAGGTACTTATTCCATTGAATGCAGCATCGGAAATCGCGGTAATTCCATTCGGGATTACTACCGAAACGAGCTGAGTATTAGCAAATGTATTAGGAGGAATAGTAGTTACAGCGGAATTTGTAGCAAAATTTATCTGATTTAAAGAGCTGTACATAAATGCTGCATCACCAATTGTTGTGAGCGATGCAGGGAAAGTAACGGATGAAATACCCGAAGTTCCGTAAAATGCAGACGGATTAATACTTGTAACACCTTCAGGAATGGAAATACTTCCAGTGCAAGCCGTGTTGCCGACGACTGAGTTTGCAACAATTTGGAATGTGCCGCTCGTTCCGCAAGCAAAATCCGTTGCATTTACCGTGAATACAAAATCGATTCCGTAGTTAGAACCCACCGTATTTGCACCATTGCTTGCATTTGGAAAAGCGGACGATGTCGTGTAGTTATAAACGCTCCGTAAAAGTGAGAGCGGCCCAACCTTTAAGGCTGGGAAAAGTTCATTTGTGTAATAATTATTGGGAGAAAAAATTGAGACAGTGAAAGATGATCCTGCTGAAATTGCGACAGGAGTATTGAGCGTAATTTCCTGCCATCCATCAGCGGATTCATTTGTAAAGAGTTGCGAAGCTAAGTTCACTCCATTGGAATCCCAAACATTTGCAGTATGAGAATCTACGGCACCTAAAAGTTTATAAAATCGGATGGCCGTGATACTCCCAGCCACTGAGGTTGAAGCATTAACTCCCAATTCCAGTCCTGAGTTACCAGCACTCGCCCAACCGGGATTTGGTGAGGTCGGCGCAGAATTCATTAAGGTGTACGAGATGGAGCTTGCCTGAGCTACCTCCGGTAAAGCGGCGCCAGCCAAGAATGTTATAGAGCTTGATAAGGCGAGCACCCAGACCAACAGTCTCGAGATACTCCAACCGGCGGAGTGGTCATGGGGCAAATCACGCATAGGGAGAAGGTTAGGGTGAGGGCTAGCCCTCAGTCGAGTCTGCCTGTTACATAAGGGTTAAATCTTGATTTTGAATGGCCAAACTTCAAGAGACAACTCGCGTCCTCACCGACGAAGCTCTCTCAGAGAAGAGCAATCCACCTCTTGGTCTGAAGGAGAACGACACAATCGCTAGGTTGATTCCAGCTGGTACCGGTCTTGGCCGTTATCGCAACGTCAAGGTAGAGCCAACAGAAGAAGCAAAGGCTGCGGTCTACGCTGCTTACGATGAATACGAATTCACACCATTTGAGTCAACCGGCACAAGTGATGCAGTTCGCTTGGATGATCTCGAAGTTCGTTAATAGAACTCACCTGGAAGGGGCCCCGTCTTCGGACGGAGCCCCTTTCTTTTTATGTGCTGTACTTAAGCCATGAACCAAATGACTCCAGCGCAGTTTGCCGACGTTATCGAAGACCCAGAGGTAATTATTCTGGATGTGCGCACGCCAGCTGAATACGTAGCCGGACATATTGATGGTGCAATCAATATTGATATTCACTCTCATGAATTTCAGGTTCAACTTTCAATCCTCGATAAGCAATCTCATTATGCTGTTTATTGCAGAAGTGGGAATCGCTCCTCATATGCATGCCAAGATATGCTAGATATAGGTATTACTAACATCGACCATTTAGAAAATGGCATTATTGCTTGGACAGATAAGAACTATCCACTTATTCAAAGTTAAGTTAGGAAAATAAATGTGTAGCAAAGTTACTTGCCGTCAGTGTGGAAAGCCTACGTGGTCAGGCTGTGGCCAGCACATAGAGGAAGCTCTCGTTAATATTCCAGAAGCGCAGCGCTGCCAAGGACATCAAGACGATGCGCCAAAAACTAAAAAATCTTTATTTAAGATTTTTGGAAAATAACTAAAGCCGCTGCAACAAATTGAAGTATGAAAGCTGCGGCAGTAAATGCATGAAAGAGTTCATGAAAGCCAAACCAATTAATTGAAAAGTTTGGTTTCTTCATTGCATAAATAATTCCGCCAGCTGTGTAACAAAGTCCACCAGCTGCGATCAAAATAAATACTGCGACACCGCCATGCTGCCAAAAAGCAGGGAGATAAAAGACTGCCGCCCAACCGAGTGCAATGTAGGCAATGACATAGAGCCAGCGCGGTGCATTGAGCCATGTGATTCGAAGGATTGCGGTGAGAATTGCTCCGCCCCACACTAAGGAGAGCAGGATGACTGCTTGCCTATGGTTCAAAAGGAAGATAGCAAAAGGGGTATAGCTGCCTGCGATTAAAATGGTGATATTTGCATGATCAATCCGGCGCCAAAGCGCTTTTGCCTTGGGTTTCCAGCCGATGCGGTGATAAATGGCGCTACAGGTGAACAAAGTGACGGCCGTGAGCGTAAATATCCCCAAGGTGATTCGCCCTTGGAGCTGATCGGCGGCAGTGATCAGGACTAATCCAGCCACAAGGCTCAAGGGGGACATAATTAAATGGATAATCCCTCGCAATTTTGGCTTTTCTGGGGCAGGCGGCGTCAAAAGTGCGTTCATGGCTTAACCATAGGGCGCGACACGCCCGAGCGGGGGCTTTTGGGGAAATTACAGCTCTGTCGGGGAGGGCAGGAGTAAAAGCCTCGTTTTGACCGTATCGCCATTGGTCAGATACCTTTCTCCTCTGCTCATGTGCAAGTCGAGCTACATCCACGCGCAATTTTTTGTGCGTAAAGATGCGAAGTTGTGGCAACACACCCGACCTCGTGTTACGTAGAAATACGAAGATGTAGAAACGAATTGTTTGTGAAACGCAGTATCGAAGAATGAAAACAGAGGAGAAGAAGTGCCAACAATTGCGCAGCTGGTCCGTAAGGGTCGCTCCGATAAGACGACGAAGACAAAGACTCCTGGTCTTAAGGGAAGTCCACAACGTCGCGGAGTATGTACACGTGTTTATACAACGACACCTAAGAAGCCGAACTCTGCGCTTCGTAAGGTCGCTCGTGTGCGTCTCACATCTGGCATGGAAGTTTCTGCATACATTCCTGGAGAAGGTCACAATCTTCAAG
>CAILYP010000106.1:0-5928 GCA_903838475.1 uncultured Actinomycetes bacterium
ATCGTAAAGAGAAACTAATTGGGCGGCTTCAGCATCCGTGTTTGCAATCATGGCCGATGAGTTACGCACAATTTGCTCTTCACCGTATGCGCGAACTTCTGGCTCTGGATTTTCGCCGTCGGCAAGCGCCAAATTCTTAACACGAGCCATGGTGTGCATCGTATGAACGAGAGGCAGTTGCGTCTGCTCACTTACCATCCATCCGAGTTGCCCACTAATCCAGTAATGGGAATGAATCAGCTGGTAATGGTTTGCTGGAAGTTTTTTATACGAATCCATAAAACAATGTGTCAGTGCACTAATTTGAGTGGGTAATTCTTCCTTCGCCAGTGGCGCAGACGGTCCCGCATCAAGAAATTTAACGTTAACGCCGTTAGAAATTTGTTGATCAATTTGCTGTGGATCTGTGCGACGAGTAAAAATATCGACTTCGACGCCGTGGGCAGCAATTTTCTGGGCGCTCTCAACGACATATATATTCATACCGCCAGCGTCACCTGTACCTGCTTGTTCAAGTGGTGATGAATGCACCATAAATGTGGCTATGCGACCTTTCATAGCTTCATCATCTCGCTTCCACTTGTCCGACAACTTTACCGCCACCATAAACATACACATTCTCATCCGGGGCTTCGACTCCCCAGCGCTTAAAAGTAGCAGTGATAATCGGTCCCATAGGACGCCAAGATCCATCAGCACATTTGATGACCAGAGTGCGACCATCTGGCATTGATAGTACTTCTACGCCTTCAGCGCCTTCCTTCATAAAGAGCCCAGGTACCGCGCGCATTAACCGGGTAGTAAGGCGACCTTCGCCAGCAATCATTAATGGATTGCTGCGACAAGCGCTAACAACTTCTTGGTGAACGGGGTCATGAGAGATAGTTATTGTGTGTATCCCTTGTGCGAGGCCAGCCATACTTAATGCAAATAACGGCGCTCCACAACCATCAGCAGTTAAATATTGAACTTTTTCACGAGCCAGTGTCTCAAATTCTTCGACAATGAGTTGTTGTAAGGGATGAGTTGGGTCCGTGTAGTTGTTGGTATCCCAACCATTTACAACACATGTCGCGAGCATACCTGCATGCTTTCCGCTGCAATTTTGTGCCAACTGCGTTGGAGCTTTATCTCCCCATGCTCGACGTTCCTTCTCGCCTAATGGGAAATCAGTTGAATTACGAAAAGCAGATTCATCTAATTTATGCGCTGAAAGAATCGAACGAATAACCGTGAAATGTTCTTCAGAACCACTATGAGATGCACACACAACTGCAAGCTGCTCGGCTGAAAGTTTCAATCCAGCACGAACCATCGCCGATGCTTGCAATGCTTTTACTGATGAACGTGGGTAGATCGGAATGTGGACCGACCCAAGAGATTTAACGACCTGACCTTTTTCATCTAACTCAAGAAGATGTCCAGAGTGAACGGACTCGACTAGGCCGGCGCGGACAACTTCTGCAATTGTTTCGCCACGAAAAAGGGAAGTATCCATCTGCTTCTCTTTGCTACTCTTGTCTTTCAAGAGAGGACCACATATACGCTTGTAGTTCATGTCCATTCATCGCTGCGTCGTATGCATAAAATAATTCGCCCTCAACTTGTCCATAAAGGCGTTGACCTTCATCAACAATATTTGCAGATGGAGATGAGTAGCCTTTATCGAGCGCTAATTGAATTTTTGCACCGTCAACAATTCCAAGCCAACCTTCAGAAATACCTTGACTGTATGCAAGTACAACCTCAAGAATCTTCTTATCTCGCACCCGCCAAAAACCTGCTTCGGATTCAAAGGGAGCGATGATGTCCTTGTTATCGTCGATAATCCATGTGCGTGAGTAGTAATTTAGGAAATTGCGGCCATCATGATTAAAGGTAACCTCTTGGGCAAATTGAAAAGACTCAATGCCTGGATATTCTCCGCGTCCAGTTCCACGCCAGGTACCAACCATCCAAGCAAGTGGATAAAGATCTTCGTGCAAGTTTTCCGGAATGACGAAAGCCATTTACTTACCCTTTTCTTTTAGAATCTTTAAAACGTTACTTAGCCCCCGAACACCCCACCGAATGAGATAAAAACCAAGGGCGGCGCAAGCCACAATCAGGGCTGCACTCGTAAACGTTGCCATAAACCTAAGGGTACCCTCACTGAGAAGCGAGGACGCCACCGGCTAAGAGCACTGCATCGGTTGGAGTACTTCGCTTAACCACTGCAAGAGCTATCGGGCCGAGTTCGTAGTGACGTGCAACTGTGCCAATGAATCCGACTTCCTTCTCATCCAACATAACCGGCGTTCCATGTGTGGGTAGCTCAATCTCTGTGCCATCAAGGTGCAGCATCACTAATCGTCTTGGTGGTTGACCAAGATTAAATACCTTTGCAACTGTCTCTTGTCCGGGGTAACAACCTTTACGCATATGAACTGCTGTATTGAGAAAACCAAGTTCATTTGGAATTGATTTGTGATCAGTTTCAAAGAGGAGGCGGGCGCGACCTTGTGCAACTCGTTCGGCTTCTAAAGCCCATGTGCCGACCTGCATGCCATCTTGCTCAGGATCAGCGCCGCGTTTAATAATTAAATATGGTCCACCGAAAAGATCGGTCAAGCCAGTTGTTCGAATAACTTTGAATTCATCAGAAACAGATTTGGGTTCGACGCGTAACATGAAGACCATCTTCTGTAGAAAAGCCAATAGCTCGGCTTCTTTTACTTTTTCACTGACAATCCATGTCGTAGCGCCGTCATCGACGAGAAAAATTTGATGATTGATATGACCTTGTGCATCTAAAATTAATGCAGTTGTCCACGTGTTAGTAGGCCATATAACTAGTTCCTGAGTTGTTAAATCATTGAGCCACTTGAGGCGATCTTCACCACTAACTGTTAGCACTGCTTTATATGAAAGATCTGACCAAGCCTTTCCTTCGGCAAGTGCGCGTTGTTCTTTATTGGGTTCTCCAAAGTGCCAAATTGCACCCGCATCCGGTCCTTCTTCCAAAAAAACAGCAGTCACTTTTATGCCTGACTAAAACAAGATTCACAACGCCCAGCTATTGCAAGGTGCGCTAGATCAGTATGAAAACCGTAATCATCAATCAAACTTTGCGTGAAGTGAGCGGCTGCTTCAACTGGTACCTCGATAAGCACGCCACATTTTTCACACTTAAGGTGAAGATGAATCTCTTCCTCTGCAGCGTGATAGGTAACACCGCCATGTCCAAGGTGGGCATGTTGAACTAAGCCAACATTCTCGAGTGTTTCCAAGTTTCGATAAACGGTAGAAAGATTGATTCCAGGATGTGACTCTCGGACTTTCTCAGCCACTTCTTCTGGTGTTGCATGCCCTAATTCTCGAACAGCGAGCAGCACGAGTTCGCGTTGCGGAGTGAGTCGAAGACCCTTGTCGCGTAATTCATGTTGTTCGGCCATGTTCTAATCCTATGCCAGGCCAGTAGTAGGCTCCTCCAATGGCAAGAGTCCTGCTCCTCACTAATACGCTTGGCGCAAGCGCCGAAGTATTGCCGAGCCTTGGACTGCTTCAACACCAGGTGAAAATTCTTCCTGCTGAAGCCTCGATCCTGATTGATATCCCTGAAATTGAATGTCTCTTTGTTGACGCTCGCCGCGATCTTCCATCAGCAAAAGCTCTAACCCGCGTCATTGTTGCAACTGGAATTGATTGTCCAATAATCGCCATTACAACCGAAGGTGGATTGTCGGCAATTAATAGCGACTGGGGAGTTAGTGACGTCATTCTAGATACTGCGGGTCCCGCAGAAGTAGATGCTCGTATTCGCATCGCGATCGGTCGCGTACTACATGATTTAGTAGCTGCTGATCCTTCTTCGCGTGAAATTCGTACCGGCGATGTCATTATCGATGAGAATTCATACACAGCAAAAATCAAAGGCCGTTCACTTGATTTAACATTCAAGGAGTTTGAACTTCTTAAGTATCTGGCTCAACATCCTGGACGTGTTTTCACTCGCGCGCAGTTATTGCATGAAATTTGGGGTTATGACTACTTCGGTGGAACTCGTACTGTGGATGTTCATATCCGCCGCTTGCGCGCCAAGCTAGGCCCTGAGTTTGAAGCAATCATCGGAACTGTTCGTAACGTTGGTTATCGCTTTACCTTGCCGAATGCTGGCAAGGATGCATTTATAGATGCTTAACTAATTAACTATCCGGCAACTAATTCAGAACACATCGCATGGAATGCTGCCGTGTGTTTATCAACATCCTCGATTGTTGTATCCGGAGACATCAGCGCCATATTATGAAATGGCGTAATGAGGAAACCATCATTGAGTAAGCGCAAATGTACGTACTGTTCTAATTCAAAGTCACCAGCATCCGACGCCTCTTTTCCAGTCTTTGGAGCAGTTGGTTGGAATAAGTATTCACCGCGTGCACCTAGGCGAGAGCAATGCCAAGGAAGTTTAAATTCAGCAATAGCAGCATCCACGCCATCTGACCATCGATCACCAAGTTCAATCATGTGGGTGAAATTCTTAGCATTTAGAACTTCAGAAAGAGTTGCACGCATTGCCGCAAATGACAGTGCATTGCCAGCAAGCGTTGAGCCGATTCCACCAGTATCAATAATTTCGCGAATGACTTTAGCCGCTATTTGATCTGCAACAGCTTTTGTCATTCCAAAGGTTCCGGTAGGAATTCCACCACCAATTGATTTGCCAATAGTCAACATATCCGGCTTTAGCCCAAGCTGGTGTGTCATGCCACCTGCGCCTGCAGAGATTGTATGAGTCTCATCAATAATCCATACTGCGCCATATTTTTTAGCTAGCTCACCAACTGCATGTAGATAACCATCTTCTGGAAGAACAATCCCGATATTAGTCATGGCTGGTTCCATCAAGATCGCTGCAACATCACCGTGTGCAAGCGCTGCTTCCATCGCCTCTAAATTGTTGAATTCAACTACTCGAGTCGTCACATCTAACGGAACTGGAGCGCCAAGATTACCCGGGCGCATCACTGTGTTGCCTGCTTCATCTAAAGTTCCAAAAGTCTCATCGACACTTCCGTGATAACACTTATCAATAACAATTAACTTGGTCTTGCCCGTTATTAAGCGCGCATATCGAATGGAATGTCGATTGGCATCAGTTGCTGAAACAGTAAATTGCCACAGTGGTAAACCAAATCGTTTAGTCAGGTCTTGCGAAACTATCACTGCATTTTCTGTGGGAAGCATCGCTGTAATGCCGCGCTTCATTTGTGCAGTGACCGCATCCGTTGTTGCTTTTGGAGAATGTCCTGTCATCGAACCGGTATCACCTAAGCAAAAATCAACGTACTCATGGCCATCAACATCTGTGAAATGTGCTCCTTGTGCGCTATCAACAAAGAGCGGATAAGCCCCCGGCCATTTAGCCATCCACGACATTGGAACTCCGCCGGGCATTACCTCTTGGGCTTGCTTAAAAAGATGGCCCGACTTTGGGTGCAACACTAAGAATCGATCTTCTTCTCTGGCCATTAACTTCTTTAGATGTTCGCGATTTATTTCCATCTCATGATTATTGCAGATTAGTTAGAAATCCTCACTGAAGGTAAAGAGCGCTTCAATGTAGTGCTCCCCCTCAATACCTAGATTAGCCGCGTCTGGTGGCGCGGTTTGCGGTTCTACTGCAATTCCTTCGGTATCTTCGTTGTAGACGACCCAATACTTAGCATCGCTCTCGATTCTCACGCGCGCAGCACCGGCCCATACAATTTCTGGCACACCGCGAATATCGGTGAAGCAGTCATCCCAATTTTCACTCAGTGGCGTAATTAGTTCACCTGTCGGAATGCCATCTTCATCGCGCTTAAACATTTTGTCGGCGTTAAATTCTAATTCGGCATCTGAACCACGTCCAAGTTCGCGTGGAAACCACGGATGCATTCCTAGCCA
>CAILYP010000107.1:0-3602 GCA_903838475.1 uncultured Actinomycetes bacterium
CGCAAATAAAGATTGGTATCACACTGATTCCAGTGGAAAGATTATTGCACCCAACAACGACTGGACTGACGTTGCTTGGCTAAATTATGAAAATGCCGATATGCGTGCTGCGATGATTGATGCAATGTCATATTGGGTTAAGAAATTTGATATTGATGGATTTCGAGCAGATGTCGCAAGCGGACCACCTGTTTCATTCTGGGAAGAGGCAAATAAAAAGTTGCAAGGGATTAAGCCACTCTTCATGTTAGCTGAGGATCAAAATAATAGTGATCTTTTAAATAACGCGTTTGTCACAAACTATAATTGGAATCTACTCGGAACAATGAACGCAATTGCGAAGGGGAGTAGGAATAAAGTAGATTTTGAAATTGAAGCTAGCCATTTAATTTTAAACTACCCGGCAGGCTCATTCCCAATGAATTTCATTACAAATCATGATGAGAACTCGTGGAATGGAACTGAGTTCCAACGACTAGGTAAGGGTGTAGAAGCATTCTCGGCCTTATATTTCACTTATCCTGGAATTCCACTTATTTACTCTGGTCAAGAGACTGGAAATACAAAACAAATTGCATTCTTTGAAAAAGATTTAATCCCAGGGTTAACTAAGGCAAACTCGATTTCTGGCTTCTATTCAAAGCTCATTAGCCTTAAAAACAGAAATACAGCCTTGTGGAATGATTCGGCTGCTCCATTAGAGCCACTCGATGGAAATAATAAAGAGGTGATTGCCTACCAGCGCACGTTGGGAAAGGACAAAGTCATCACGATTCTTAATATTTCTGGGGTTTCTCAAAAAGTCACGCTAAAAATTGGTTCGCTAGCTGGAACTTATAAATTACTAACATCAGGCAAAAGCGGAGCGTTAGCAAAATCTACTTCCTTAACACTTAAGCCTTGGCAGTATGAGGTGTACTCAACTAATTAGGAATTAGCTATTTCAATAAGTTTTGGAATAAAAACTTCCTTCACACGAGGTTTACCAAGGGGTTCTCCTGCTGCAACTTCGGCTGCATTAATCTTCGTCCACTTCTCGTGAGTGATAACGCTATGCCCCGTAGGTAATAACTCTTCAATCCCTTTGGAATTCTTTGGCTCTTGAAGGTTTTCAATAATTAGCTTTACTACATCCGATGCATCACTTTTGTTAGTACCGATTACACCTGATGGTCCTCGCTTTGCCCAACCAACAACATACAAATTGCCATCAACGTGACCATCAATGTTTTTTATCTTGCCGTTATCGAGGGGAATACCCTCCATCGGAATTGCGTGATAACCAATTGCGCTTATTACTAATGAGCAGCTGATGGTGTGTGTTTCTCCGGTGTCTACAATTTTGTCACCATCGACTCTATTAATTGAAAAAGTTATTCCTTCGACTTTTTCAGTTCCAACAATCTCTTTTGGGGCGAGGAGGAAATGTAAATCTAGCGAACGTGGGTGTCCACTGTGAGGGTGATCAGCAATTAGACGCATCGCTTCAAGGTTATGACGAACATCTTTTTCAACTTCGCCTTTTGCTTCAGCTCGAGCTGTAGCAGCGCTGATTTCATCCTCATTAATGTGGACATCGGTATGTTCAAGCTTTGGAAGATCGCGTAATTCAGGTGCAGTAAATGCTGCATGTTCTGCGCCTCTGCGCGCTGCTATATGTACTTTTCGAATCTTGCTTGCGTGCAACGCAGCCAGCGCATGAGTCGCCGTATCGGTCGGATCAAGCTCTGTTGGATCTATCGCCAAGATTCGCGCGCAGTCCATCGCTACATTTCCGGCGCCGACAATCACCGCAACTTCTCCATCAAGTGGAACATCCACAGCGGTAAAGTCTGGATGAGCGTTATACCAAGGTACAAAATCTGCTGATGAAATAGAACCTCTAAGATTTTCACCGGGAATCCCGAGTTTGCGACCAAGGGTTGAGCCAGTTGCCATTACAACAACGTCATACACCTCACGGAGTTGATCAAGCGCTACATCTTTTCCGAGCTCGACATTTCCGAAGAAACGAAAACCGGGTTCAACTGAGATTTTTTCAAAAACTTTAGCTACCGTCTTTATTTTTGGATGATCGGGGGCAACACCAGAACGGACCAATCCCCAAGGCGTCGGTAGGCGTTCAATCAGATCAATCGCAAAATTAGTTTCATCAGTCTGCAAATTTTGAAGCGCTTGTGCAGTGAAATAACCAGCAGGACCTGCTCCAACGATTGCAACTCGATATAACGTCACCAACATCCCCAAACCTGATTAGTACTTTCTTTAAGTTTAGCCCAATGTAGAAGCGGAAATTTGAACGCCTCCCAGGGATTTCTACTTAAACAAAGATAATTAACGGCTCTCCAATTTTAAGGCTGACATAAATGCCTCAACAACCTCATCCTTACTCCATGGCGTTGGAGCCATTGTGATGAAGAAATCCTCAAGCGCAATGTTTGCTAAATTATCAATATCAGCTTCGACAAAACCGAGGCTAGATAGCACTGGGAAATTGAGTTCGGCAAGAATTTTACGGACAGCTTTAACTGCGCGCGACCCATCCTTACTGCCATCGTCAGGAGCGCCCATTGCATCAGCAACTCTTTCCATTTTTGCTGGAACAACTTTTGCTTCGCGAGTAAGTGTTTCAACAAGTACTAAGCCAATGGTGAGGCCGTGCGGGACATGCTTTAGCCCACCAATTGCTTGGCCAAGTGAATGCTCAGCGGTGCAATCTGAAATATTCATCGTTAACCCAGCCATCATAGATCCTGCTGCCATACCTGCACGAGCAGCTTTATCGTTTCCATCTTTATACGCACCAACTAACGCTGGGGTCATCATTCTGATTGCTTCATAGCCAATGGCATCACCAATAGGTGTGCTGCACTTCGCAATAATTCCAGCGATTGCTTGAGCGAGCGCATCAATTCCAGTGTTCGCGGTCATTGAAGGTGGCATCGAGTAAGTAAGTACAGGATCAACAATCGCAACCTGTGCACGTAAGTTTCCGTTTGCAATTCCCGCCTTACGGCCTGCATCGGGATCGGAAATAACAGATCCTCCCGAAACTTCAGATCCAGTTCCTGCAGATGTTGGCATCGCAATCAAAGATACAGTTGGGATTGGATATTCAGGTTTGCGAGCTTGAAATTCGCGGAATGTAATACCGAGTTGTGCACAGAGGCGAGCCGCTTTCGCAGTATCAATGACAGAGCCACCGCCCAGAGAAACAATCGCTTCTGCCCCTGACGCAACAAGTGCTCGTGTGGCATCATCGACCATATCAATGGTTGGTTCACCGGCGGGTTTTTCAAAAGTTGTGACAGTGATACCCGAAGCAGTTGCTAATTTATCCATGCATGCCTTGGCCGCCGGATTGAACTTTTCTATTCCTTCATCCACCATTAAAAAGACTTTTGTTGCACCACATTCAGCCACCACATCTGCAAGGGTTAGCGCTTTACCTTCACCGAAACGAACCTTGACGGGGAGGTGATTGTTGAACGCTTCGATATTTTCCATAGGTGCTCCATAGGTAGATGCGAATGTAAAGAGCGGAGACGAAGAGATTTGAACTCTTGAAGGGTTTAACCCCTTACCTCGTTAGCAGTGAGGCG
>CAILYP010000108.1:0-1949 GCA_903838475.1 uncultured Actinomycetes bacterium
CATTCGAGCGAATTCCAGCATCAGGAGCAAGTACTCGGATTTGATTAATTAAATGGAGGAATTTTTCACTATCACCAAAGCGACGCATACGGCGCAATACCGTGCCACTTGCATGCTGGAATGAAAGATCAAAATATGGAATTACCTTGGGGATTGAAGTCATCGCTTGAATCAATGATGGACGCATCTCGGCAGGTTGCAGGTAGGAAAGGCGAATTCGCTCAATGCCTTCGATCGCCGCGAGCTCGGGCAACATATTTTCTAATACCTTCATATCTCGAAAATCTTTGCCGTAGGAAGTTGTGTTCTCGCTGACTAAAAATATTTCAGATACACCGCTATCGGCCAGCCAGCGCGCCTCCTCGATTATTTCGACCGGCCGACGAGAAACAAAAGAGCCACGGAACATCGGAATCGCGCAGAACGAACATCTACGATCACAGCCGGATGCAATTTTTAAAGGTGCAACTGGCGCATTATCAAGACGCTTACGAATTATGCGAGCACCTTGGCCAACTAAACCAAGTGGACCATCTGCGCCCACTGTAGCCAGAGCTTCTATTTTTTTAGCTTGGCGATCTGCTGGTGCGATTGGGAGCAGGGCCCGACGGTCTTTAGGGGTATGTGCCGCAATTGATCCACCACCGAGAATTGTTTGAAGCCTGGCTGAAATATCTACATAGTCGTCAAAGCCCAGAATGGCATCTGCTTCTGGAAGTGCGGAAGCGAGCTCGTTTCCATATCGCTCAGCCATGCACCCGACCGCAACGACTGCTTGGGTAACACCATTTGTTTTTAATGAATGTGCTTCTAGGAGGGCATCTACTGAGTCTTTTTTCGCGCTTTCTATGAAACCACACGTATTAATAACTGCAACTTGAGCGAGTGCTGGATCATCAACTAAGGTCCAACCATCGGCGGCTAACCGGCCAGCGAGTTCTTCGGAATCAACTTCATTTCTGGAACAACCAAGAGTTACGAGAGCAACAGTTCTGGATTTATTAACATCCGTTTTCAATGTGCTCATTGGCACATATTACCTGCTAATTACAAGCCCACTCTTTATTTAGCCCTTAGATGTAGCGCTTGGATCGAATGAGAGATGAACAACTTCCCCAATCGCACCAGGTGTTCCAATTTCCCGTCCATTTACATTAAGAGAAACTGCACCGGCATTTCCGATAGTTACCTGTAGTTGTGTTGCATCGCCAAATGACTTCGACTCACCTTGGCGAATCGTGCCACTAAAAACCTGGGCACCCGAGCTGTCTTGGATTCCTATCCAAGATTTACCGTTGGTACCTGTCGCAACAACTGTAACTGCTGATGTTTTGGCCGCAACGACCGTGGCATCAGTTGAAGTTGTTGAAGGGGCTGCTTGTGCCGGAACTGACGGGTTCGGGCTGGCAGGTTTATCTGAGGAAATTATTCCACCCACTGTAGGGACAGCAATTAGCAGCGCAACTATCGCAACGGTAGCTGATGCCATAGCTTTGTAAGAAACTTTTGGCAACTCACGCTTAGGAACAACTGCACTATTTTCAGTCAATAAGTCGATCATCGGACGGTCAAAGTCGCCAGTGCTTACTGCGAAGAGTTCAACTAAAGCATCTGTATCAAGATTTAAAAATTTTCCAATTGTTCTGATATGGCCACGTGCATAGGCATTTGCCCCTGAAGTTTCAAAATTATTTGCTTCGATGTCGCGGATTAAACCGCCGCGTATTCTCGTTTGTGTTGAAACATCATCAATCGAATAACCAGCAGCTTTGCGCGCAGCGCAAAGTACCGATCCGATTGTCTGATTTTCTGAATACATTTCTTAGTTACCTTTTCACATCTCAAATGGGGGGTTCGAGCCTTAAGCAGGCGCTAATCGTAAAGCGCTGGCCTGCCTTTAAACAAGTTGGTAACGTGAACATAAGTTGAATTCACCCAGCAGCTGACCC
>CAILYP010000109.1:0-3095 GCA_903838475.1 uncultured Actinomycetes bacterium
ATTGATTTATCCAGCGTCCCAGTGGGATCGCCAAAAGAAGTGGAAAGAGTGCGTATAAAGCACCAAATGAACCAACTGTAAAACTATTTGAATGAAGTTCAAGTAACTTGTAACTAATCATCGGGCGAGCCAAATATGTACTTGCTTGAATGGCGACAGAATTTAATAGTGCAGCGACTACCCAACTCTCATATCGCTTCAATGTTCACCCATGTACTCCTGTTTTCTACTTACAAACCATGAGCAAACTGGTGCCCCGAGTGGGGGTCGAACCCACACTGGGAGGATTTTAAGCCCAACCTAGGCTATTCGTACCAATCTCTCGTTCTCATGAGTTGAATGCTTAACAGTTTAAGAATCCTGCCAACTTGGTCTGATCCTTATTGAGAATTTCTGAACTGTTGTTAAATGCCTTCACCAGAGCTTCCAAGTCAGGTGACTTGTTAGTGCTCCAATTCTTGGCCATACTCGAGAAGTTCTTTAAATCACCGCTAATTGCTAAAAGAATTGAGCTAAGTTGTCCGGATTCAGTTTTGGAAGCTATTGCAAAATTTGCCGATAGTGCCAAAGCTTGGTTTGACCAGGCTAATGAGTTTGAACTTATGTTTGCACCTTCACCAGTATAAAAAAGTGACATTCTAAAATTAGTAAGATCTGCATAATTTGCAAGAATATCTTCTGAAACCGTGCACTGTTTGGTAGTCGGCTTCTTAGTTTGTTGAGGCGCTGCAGCACTTGTTGACTTAGAGGTCCCAGCCTTGACCGTAGGTTTTGGTTTTGGAGTAACCGTAGGTTTTGGTTTTGGAGTAACCGTAGGTTTTGGTTCAGGAGTAACCGTAGGTTTTGGTTCAGGAGTAACCGTAGGTTTTGGTGGTTGAACGACTGAATAATCCAAACCACATGCGCTTAGCACTTTTCCAATTGTTAGGTTCCAATCACCAAGTCCTTTTTCATATTGAGGTGTAGTAGTAACTCCCCCTAAACGCAGGGCGTTGAATGATTCTAAAATCTCCGATGAGCTGTTCTTAATTTGTAATCCCAAAATTGAGAGCGTGTGGCTTTTTGAAACCCAGGCCAAATTTCCAAGTAAAGAGTTCAGATGATTTTTATCTGTATTAAAACTAAAGTCAGAATAGGTCTCAACATTTCGATGAGCTGAATAATTTGCAACCCAAGTGTTAAATTCCTTAATTCTGGATGTTGCATCTTTACAATCGCCCAGTAAATACAATTTATCTAACTTTTCATAGCTTGCCTGAAGTTGTTTGGATTGGAAATACTTAGTGCCGCTATAACCCGCAACACCCAATAGAATCACTAGGACAAGTGATAACGATATGACCTTAATTCGCTTTTTTCTTTTTGCTCTCAAATATGCCTCTGTTGTGACCATTGCATCAGCCCTTTCCTGTTTTTTGCTGCTGCCTGATTTGATCTAAAAAGTTCGATATGTAGACATCCACAATCACGAGTGAACCTTTACCTGGAACTTGTTTTATAGATTGCATTTGTGTGGGAATTGAAAAGAAGCTTGTAGGAGACAAAGATTGCATGTAAGCGCAGACGTTAAAAGAACTAACCAAAGAGATCTGTAATCCGCTTTGTTTCGACTTAGGATTAATTGTCTTTCCAGTGCATTGAACGATTGAGCCACTCCATAAAGAGGTTACAAAATTTTGGAGCATTTGCTTGGCTTGTGTTGAAAGTGCCTTTGAAGTCGATGGTAGTTCTAAAGCTAGATGCTGCAATCCACTTCGAGTGGCTTTGAGGAATCCCTGGGATGAGACAGAACTAGATTCAAGATCGAGTGCTCCAACTGCCACAACTGAAAACGTGTATGAGCTATTTGGAGAAGAATCAAACTGAAACTTGTTGTCAGCAATCGTGATAGAAAATTCACTTCCAACAGTAGGACGCACTGTGATCTTGTATCTATCCGTTTGGGATGAAGGTCGCCAGCTTGCAGTGAGCGATTTTGCATTGACTTGAATTAGTGTTAAATCTGCAATTGGTGTTGGGGCTGTACCAAAAATGAACTGATCTGGTGCTGCTACTCCATTCACGGAATCTTTAAAACTCACTGTATAAGAAATTCCAGGAGGAGGTGAGGCGATATCGTAAGAATAGTTTGAGATAGTGGATTCAGAAGTCTGACCACTAGAACTAGTGATAACTAAGAGGCAATCCTTTGGGCCGCTCCATTTTACATTCTTACCGGTAGGTATCGTAGTAAAAGATAATATCTTCAATATTTCAATAGTCTGAACCGGGCTAGAAGTCGCGCTGCTGCTGGCATATCCACTGCGTGATGTTCTTACGGTAACAGTAGACGAAATTCCTGTGCTGATATTTGTGACAGTTATCAGTCCCGATCCGTCAATTGAAACACTTCCACCAGCCGAGGAAGATCCTGACCAAGTAAATAAAGAGTTGAAATTTGTGATCTGTAGAGTAAATCCATCAGATGTGCTTTTTGCCGTACCGAATTGTGGAATCAAACCCCCATTAGTAGTAACCGAGTTTGATGCAGAAGATGCAGTCGAAGTAGATGTTCCGTTAAAGGCAGTAACTGTAAATGTGTAAGAAGTGTTGGGACTAAGGCCAGTAATTATGATTGCCCCAGAGCCAGATTGGGTGAGAGTTGCTGTTAGGCCACCAGGTGAAGAGGTTGCTGTGTAACTGACAATTGCAGCACCGCCATTATTTACTGGAGCGGTAAAACTTACATTTGCAGTCGTTGAACTAGTCGCAATTGCTGTTCCAATAGTTGGGGCATCTGGTGCAGTAACACTCGGGGCAGCACCTCCGCCGCCGCCTCCGCCGCCGCCTCCGCCGCCGCCTCCGCCTCCGCCACTTATAGGTGGAGCATCTGTAGTAATCGAATTTGATACAGATGATGCAGTCGAAGTGGACGTTCCGTTATAGGCAGTAACTGTAAATGTGTAAGAAGTGCTAGGGCTCAGACCAGTAACAGTGATCGTTCCTGAAGCAGATTGAATAAGGGTTGCGCTTAGGCCACCAGGTGAAGAAGTTGCTGTGTAACTGACAATTGCAGCTCCGCCATCTTCAGTTGGAGCCGTAAAACTAACTGTTGC
>CAILYP010000110.1:0-3806 GCA_903838475.1 uncultured Actinomycetes bacterium
ACCACGCGCCATAACATTATGTTGTAGATCCCAGTCATTAACGGTGGTCTCGACTAAAGATTTAGAAAGCGAGAGACCTGCGTTATTAACCAAAATATCAATTCCGCCAAATGCAAGCGTAGTTGCATCCACTGCATGAGAAACTTGGTCCTCTGCCGTGACATCTGCGGCTACCGCGAACAAGCGCTCAGGGTTACCAAGTTCAGCAATCAACTTTTTAGCACCTTCGAGATCTCGGTCAGCAATAACAACACATGCACCTTCGTCGAAGTATCGTTGAACAATAGCTCGGCCTATACCAGAAGCACCACCAGTGACCAATGCGATATAACCCTGAAGTGCTTTAGGTTTTGGCATTCGGCGGAGCTTTGCTTCTTCAAGTTCCCAATACTCAATTCGGAACTTCTCTAATTCAGAGATTGGTGCGTAGGTAGAAAGAGCTTCAGCCCCACGCATGACATTGATGGCATTGACATAAAACTCTCCAGCGACACGGGCCGTCTGCTTATCTTTACCGTACGAAAACATTCCAATGCCCGGAACCAAAATGATGAGTGGATCCGCTCCGCGAATAGCAGGAGATTCTTTAGTTGCATGGCGTGTGTAATAGGCCGAGTAATGAGCGCGATATTCCTCGTGCAAGACTCGAATGCGGGCAATTACATCATCTAAATCTGCACCTGGCTCAGTATCTACAACCATAGGTGAAACCTTGGTACGTAAGAAGTGATCCGGACATGAAGTTCCAAGAGCGGCTAGCTTGTGAAGTGATGTGCTGGCCATAAAATCAAGAACAACATCAGAGTCAGTGAAGTGACCCACCATCCGCGCATCCTGGGAAGCAACTCCGCGCAAGATTGGCGAGAGTTTTGCAGCGCGGGCGTGACGTTCAGATTCAGCTAGCGCTTTGTTCTTGGCAACCAATGGACCGAATGGTTCTTTTTTACCGTGTGCGCTAATAAAATCTTCGGCTTTCTTGATTGCATCGATTGAGCGCTTTTCGCACTCATCGGATGTATCAGCCCATGTTGTCAGCCCATGGCCACCGAGAATGCATCCCTTTGCGTTGGGATTTTCTGCTGCAATCTTTGCGATATCCAACCCGAGCTGAAATCCTGGACGACGCCAATCAACCCATAATATTTCATCACCAAAACATTGCTTAGTTATGGCAGGACCATCAGTTGATGTTGCAAATGCAATGATTGAATCAGGATGTAAATGATCAACATGAAGTTTCTCAACTAGCCCATGCATTGATGTATCGATGCTTGGGGCAGCTCCACCTTTACCAAATAAGCAGTAATCAAATAGCGCAACCATCTCATCTTCACGATCAACGCCGTTATAAACATTCTTGAGCTCATGCACCTTCTCTGTGTATAGAACGGCGATTCCTTCTTCTTTAAGCGTTCCGAGGTCTCCGCCAGATCCTTTAACAAAGAGAAGCGATGTTGGCTTACCTGAAATAGGGTCAGTGATTGTGCCCTTGGCGGACGTATTTCCACCGGCATAGTTCGTGACCTTGGGATCCGCGCCTAAGCGATTGGAACGAGCAATAAGTTCGTTAACTGCTGGAGTTAACTCAGATAGCTTTTTAATTATGCACCCCATCCAGCTTGGTTGCCACCAACGCGAGTATCAGCAATCTTCTTTAAGTAGCCAGAAGCCTTAAATGCTTTCATAGGGTTGGGATCGATACCTTTCTCGGTCCGCCATTCTTCAAGAAGTGGACGAACATCAGTGTTATAGGCATCCATTAATACGCCGTTGGCTTCAAGCACATCACCAGAAGCTTGCGCAGCTTTAAGCGCATCCTGATCTACAAGAATTGCTTTGGCAGCGGCTTCTTGAACGTTAAGAATTGAGCGAATCTGACCTGGAATCTTAGCTTCAATGTTGTGGCATTGATCGAGGACAAAAGAGACGGGAGTTCCAACATCAAAACCACCATTGATATTCACTTCATGGAGAATTCGGAATAACTGGAATGGATCTGCCGCTCCAACAATCAAATCATCATCAGCATAGAAGCGTGAGTTGAAATCGAATGCGCCTAGTTTCTTAGCGCGAAGCAAGAAAGCGACGATAAATTCAATATTGGTACCTGGCGCATGGTGGCCGGTATCAACGCAAACCATCGCACGCTCGCCGAGTTGTAGGCAGTGTGCGTAGGAGGTCCCCCAATCAGGAATATCAGTTGTATAGAAAGATGGCTCGAAGAACTTATATTCAACAAGCATTCTCTGATTTCCAGTGAGGTGTTTATAAGTTTCGTGAAGTGATTCAGATAAGCGATCTTGGCGAGCACTAATGTTGTCCTGGCCAGGGTAATTAGTTCCGTCAGCAAACCACAACTTCAAATCTTGTGAGCCAGTGATATTCATTATTTCGATGCATTCAAGAAGGTGACGGACCGCCTTTTCGCGAATCTTTTTATCTGGATGACATACCGAGCCCAACTTGTAATCATCATCTTGGAAAGTGTTGGAATTGATAGTGCCCAGAACTACCCCAAGATCCTTTGCATGCTTTGCAAAAGCAGCGTAATCCTCAACTTTGTCCCACGGAATATGTAGCGCCACACTATGGGCAGCTCCGGTGTACTTATGTACCTGGGCAGCATCTTCTACTTTTTCAAAGGGATCGCGTGGAACGCCGGGCTGGCCGAAGACTTTGAAGCGAGTTCCAGAATTACCATACGCCCATGAGGGAGTCTCAATCTGCAAACGATCGAGAACCTTTTTAACTTCTGCTTTAGTTGCCATTTTTTATCCAATTAGTAGTCGGAGTAGGAGGAAAAATTATTGAAGGAAGAAAACGTGTTCAAGCTTGGTAAATCCTTGATCTGCATTAACGCCATCGAGATTCTCAAAAAATGGCGCCATATCTTTCTGCCATTTTTCGTTAATTTCAGCGTTACCCATTCCAGCAAGGGCGGCAGCTAAATCGGGAGTTTCGAAGTAGCCAAAAAGCGCGCCATCTGTTCGATCTAGGAAAATAGAGTAATTAGTCCAACCCGTAGAACGCAGAGCGTCTAGCATTTCTGGCCAAACAGCTTCGTGCCTGCGGGCATATTCATCCATCATCTCAGCGCGAACTTTGAGGCGGAATGCGACTCTTTCCATTAAATTCTCCTTGAACCGTTTTAAGCAGATATCTAAGGTTATTCGCTCCCCTAAAAGGCGTCAATCAAGCGCAAATACTCTGGGATGTTCAATTTGGATAGGTAGCCAGCCCCGCACTAATTCCTGTATCGTTTCAAGTGTTCAATAGATTCTGTTCAATTTTGGAGGCTCTACATGGCAAGTATTAGAGATGTAGCTAAAGAGGCAGGAGTCTCTCTAGGCACCGTTTCAAATGCCATTAATCGCCCAGAAATATTAGCTCCGCGCACTCTTCGCAAAGTACAAAAAGTTATTGATGAAATGGGTTTTGTCCCTAATGCTTCTGCGCGCAATCTGCGTGCAGGACGCAATCGAGTCATCGGACTTGTAGTTCCTGATATTTCTAACCCATTCTTTACTGATCTTGCTAAAGGTGTGAATGATGCCGCCTTTGCAGCGAAATATGTCGTAATTTTGTGTAACACAGATGAGAGCTCTGAAAAAGAGAGTCAATATCTAGATGTTCTCGCTGCGCAGAATGTTGAAGGAATCTTGATAACTCCGGCCAGAGATACCAATCGTGCGCTCGCTGCTGTAGCCGAAAAAGGAATTCGGTTGGCACTCGTTGATCGTCCCGCCCACGGCTTGCAAGCATGCAGTGTGGCAGTAAATGACTCGTATGGCGGCTCACTTGCACTC
>CAILYP010000111.1:0-3275 GCA_903838475.1 uncultured Actinomycetes bacterium
GTAGTTTCCATTACCGGATTTGCCTCAAGCGCCTTCAATATTTCAAATGCAATTGTTGACAGCGCTGACGGTTCAACCTTTGTAATCACTTCAAATATGAAACATGCGCCTTCGGACATAATTTCTTACTCAACATCCGGTGCGCTTTATGCTGCTGCGACTCCTGCAAAATTAACCGGAAGTGCTGGAAGCCAAACAGATTCAGCCGTTGCAAAGCGCGAACCAAATATTGCCGAGAAGCGTCAAGCAGCGCTGGCACTTGTTGCTTCTTCAATGCCGGTTTCAAGTTCTGCATACCCTTCAGTCCCTGCCGCCCCGACAGATGCGCTTGCATTTATGACAGCTTCAGGATCTTGGTCGGCCAAGGAAACAGGAATAAATAATGTTGATTTGTGGATGGGTGGACTTGCAGAAAATCCAGCTAAGCAGCCAATTACTCCACCAGTACTCGGAACCACATTCCAATATGTATTTGAGAACGTCGCGTTAAAACTTCAAAATGGCGATCGTTTCTATTATTTGAGCCGTTTGATGGGCAAGAATCTTGGCGAAGAAATTCCAGCACAAAAACTTACTGATATCCTTCGACGAAATACTCCTTCAGCCTCTGCGACCCTTTCTCAATCAACTGCCTCTGGAATCCTAGGTATGAATAGCCCGGGCTTTAGTATTTCGGATTGCGCATTTGCTTCACCTGCAAATCTAGTTCCTACATCTGCACAGTGCGCTGCGGCATCACTTCACGTCGATCCAAATAGCGGAACCTTAATTCACGAAGGTGTAGATAACGTCACTGGCTTTGGTGATCCATCGTCGAATACTGGCATAAAAATTATGGGTGGAGCTGGCGATGATGGAATTTTCGGTACGGCTGGCAATGATTTACTGCTTGGTGGAATTGGTGGCGACCTGATTGATGGTGGGGCGGGCGATGACATTATCTTGGGTGGTGCTGGTGAAGATATCATTAAAGGTGGCCCCGGAAACGATGTAATTAACACTGGCGATAACCAAATTGGTGAAATTGCAGATGGCGGAAGCGGTGATGACTTCATTCACTCTGGTGATGCAACTGGATTTGCACAATCACTGTTTGGTGAAACTGGAAATGACTTTATTCAAGGAACTTCAAACCTAGATATCTTCCTTGGCGGCGGCGAAGGCGATGACTGGATTGAAGGCGGCGGCGATCAAGAGAACGCAATGTATGGCGACAGCGGTCCAACCTTTGCTGCGCAACAACCAACGCTTGGACCTGGTTTGGTCAATGGTGGAAATGACGTTCTAAACGGTGGTCCTGGTTACGACGCGCTCTTTGGAAATGGTGGCGACGATATCTTCTTCGCTGGCGATGGAATCGACACAATTCAAGGTGACGGTGGCTTCGACTGGTTGGATTATGAAGCAAACGTCCGCTTCGACAATGGTGCAACAAGATTGCCATCTGTGTTTATGGATTTGAGCGCGACAATTGCCAACCCTGTTTCTGCAACAACCGAAGATCAAGTTGTAGATATTGAAGGCCTTTCTGGTTCATCAGGAAATGACGTTCTTAGCGGTCGTCTTGCAGCAGATGTAACTGTCCCAACCGTCATCACAGGCCTTGCTGGTGCGACTTCATTAGTTCTTCCAGGAACAGTGACTGGTATTGATGCTGGTATGCGCGTTACCGGAACTGGTATCGGTCGTTATGCAACAACAGTTGCACAAGGTAGAACTTCGGTTATTAATGGTGTAACAGTTACTACAGTTGATCTGACAGATCAAAATGCGGGAGCTGTTGTCGGCCCAGTTACCTTTGCAATTTGGCCGTTGGAAAATCCTGGCTTGATTACTGGTCTCACAGGTCTTCTTTCGAACACACCTGGTTGGACTAAGCATACAACGGTCAATAAATCTGCAACAGTTTGGAGCGGTGGAACAATTCTTCTTGGTGGCGATGGCAATGACACCTTACGGCCAATAGCCGGCGAAAACGTAATGCATGGTTCTATTTACCTTCACACTTGTATCAAGGTAAATCATGTTGGCTTCGCTAATCCAGGAGCAGATGTTACCTGTGCCGGTGGCGTTGGTTATTCGAGCATGACTAATCTTGGGCCTTGGATGGATAACGGAACGCTTAATCCAAGTGAGTTGAGCATTGTCCGTGAGTTACTCCCAACTTCAATGCCTATATCGGCCTATTCAGCAACAGGAAATAATGTTACTTACGCTGTTAAGGATAATAAGTTCTACGTCGGCGAATCTGTTTCAATTTCAGGCATCCCGACTGCAAAATACAACCTAGTTAACGCCATAGTTACTGCAGTAGATACCGCGACCGTAACCGTCTCGAGCGCCGCTGGAAATTCTTCATTGACGAGCGTCAATAGCGGGATGATAGTTGCAACTGACACAGTTGCTCTTGTCGGAACAGTAGATCAATATTCAATAGTTCCATTCACACCACTTCCAGCAGGCACATCAAGCGGATACAAGATCATCAGTAAAGATGGTTCACAAGACATAGTCTTTGATGTGCAAATGGTCTCCTTCGCGGGAGCACCGGCCGTACCAATTTCAGCATCAATGCCAGCGTTAACTTCGCTGACAATAACTCCAGGAACTCTGGGCCAAACATTTGCGCCGAACACCCTGGATTACACATTAGTGGTTGATCATCTGCCTACGGATGTTACACAAGTTGCCGTAACTCCAGTTACTGCCGCCGTAGGTGCCACAATTCGTATTCCCACATGCATCGGTAATACGAAAACTGTTATTTCCGGTCAGTCTTGCAACGTCGCTGTTTCGAAGACCGGAACAACGACTATCCAAGTAATTGTTACAGCAATTGATGGAGTAACGCAGACCACATATTCAATTGTTGTATCTCATGCTGGTTTAGTTCCAATTATGCAAGAACACACAACTGCGACCACAAATACCGTAATGATCTCAGTAACTAACTACGACAGCAACTTTACCTATACTCCTACCTGGACAACGTCTACACAACATAATCCAGGCGTCCAAGCAGTTACGGTTACGACTGGAACTCCAAATAGCCTGATCCTTCCAATTACTGTAAACAACCTGCTTGCTAGTGAATCTGTGACGGTAACTGTTACGACCACACGCAATGGTTTTACAGCCGCTTCGGCGACAAAGACTGTTGGCGCCACAGCTGGTGGGGCGCTCGTAGCTACCTTTGGAAATATTGTTTCAACTAGCGACGGCTTCACTGTAAATATGACTAATTACAGTTCACTTTATTCACTTGCAATCACAAC
>CAILYP010000112.1:0-16512 GCA_903838475.1 uncultured Actinomycetes bacterium
GGATTATCAACTCGAAATATTTTGATTCCTTGTGAAATCCAATATTTCACAATTCGTAAAACTTCAGCAAATAAGTGTGGATAGTCATTTTCAAAATTAATCGGATAGATATCTTGATACTTCTTTGGCGGATTTTCTGCGTACGCAATCGTTCCATCTGGGCGCTTAGTGAAGAATTCTTCATTGGTCGTAACCCAGGGATGGTCAGGGGAGCACTGCAGTGCAAGGTCTAAAGCGACTTCAATATTTAATTTATTGGCTGCGGCAACAAATTCTTGAAAATCCGACAGGGTTCCAAGTTCGGGATTAATGGCATCGTGCCCGCCAGCTTTGCTTCCGATTCCCCATGGGACTCCTGGATCGCTAACTTCTGCATTCGTTGAGTTGTTCTTACCTTTTCGAAATTGGAGACCTATGGGATGAATTGGAGGTAAATACAAAACATCAAAACCCATATCAGAGACGCGCTTGAGAGATGCCTGTGCGGTTTTAAAAGTACCGCTGATAATCGAACCATCTCTGTTCTTTATCGCACCTTCACTTCGTGGAAAGAATTCATACCAAGAACCAACCAATGCGCGCTCAGGTTCAACACGTATCGAATATTTTTCAGATTGCCCTGTTACGCCTTTCTCATCGAAGACCTCGATAGCGAAGTGCCATAAACCAAGTGCTGTGGGAGTTAGCCAAGCTTCATAACGCTTTGAATTAGGCCAGACTTCGCGCATAGGTTCTGTCTGGACCAAAGCGCCTTTCGGATCAAAAAGAAGCGCGTATGCCGAAAATGTCTCATGACCTTCGCGGAAAATTGTTGCAGAAACAGGTAGCGATTCACCAGGAATCGCCTTCGTTGGAACGAATTCACCACCAAAGTAGGTTGCAGGTGCAACATCTACGATTGGAAAGCGAGTAATCATCCAGATCCTTCCGTATTGCCAGGATCAGCAGCTTTGACGTCGTTAATTTGATAACGCTCTATCGCCTCCTGGACAACTTTAGATTTTAATTCACCTTCCTCAGCTAACTGGGAAAGTGCTGCGATTGTGATGGATGCGCCGTCCACTTTGAAGTGTCTGCGAAGAGCCCCACGCGTATCTGATAATCCAAATCCATCCGTTCCAAGTGAAGAAAACGGATTCTTAACCCATGGAGCGATTTGGTCTTGTACCGCCTTCATGAAGTCACTTACTGCAATTACTGGACCTTCATGGCCAGCTAATTTCTTGGTAACAAATGCACTCTTCTTATCACCAGGATTAAGTAAGTTATGGCGATCAACTTCTAAACCATTTCGTCGCATTTCATTCCATGAGGTAACCGACCAAACGTTGGCCGAAACGCCCCAATGCTCATCCAGGAGTTTCTGTGCCTCAAGAGCCCAATTGACTCCAACCCCAGATGCCAAGAGCTGAACTTTGCGCTTGTGCTTCGATGTTGCAGGTGCATATAAATACATACCTTTTAGAAGTCCATCGACGTCAAGATTTGCTGGTTCGGCAGGCTGAGGGTACGGCTCGTTATAAACAGTGATGTAGAAGAAAACGTTCTCACTATTTTCACCATACATACGGCGAAGCCCATCACGCACGATGTGGCCAAGCTCAAAACCAAATGCCGGATCGTATGCAACAACAGCTGGATTAGTTGACGCAAGAAGCGGTGAATGACCATCCTCATGCTGTAAACCTTCACCATTGAGAGTCGTGCGTCCTGCAGTAGCCCCGACTACAAATCCACGAGCTAATTGGTCGGTAGCAGCCCAGAATGCATCTCCGGTGCGTTGGAATCCAAACATTGAATAGAAAATGTAAATTGGAATCATTGGTTCATCGTGGGTTGAATACGAAGATCCAACTGCCGTAAAGGATGCTGCTGATCCTGCCTCATTAATACCTTCGTGCAGAATCACACCAGAAGTAGATTCTTTATACGAGAGCATCAATTCACGGTCAACGGCGGTATAGGTCTGTCCGTGAGGTGAATAAATTTTTAAACTTGGGAAAAGTGAATCCATTCCAAAGGTACGAGCTTCATCAGGAATAATTGGAACAAAACGCTTTCCTATTTCTGGATCCTTAATGAGGTCCTTGAGAAGTCGCACGAAAGCCATCGTTGTCGCAATTCCTTGCGCACCTGAACCACGCGCTACTGATTCATAAGCCGCGGCAGGCGGTTGTGGAAGTGGCTTGGAAGCTTTGCGGCGCGAAGGTATCGCACCACCAAGTGCTTGGCGACGCTCGATTAAATACTTATATTCTGCTGAATCTTCAGCAGGGCGGTAATAAGGCGGAAGATACTTATCAATTGCTTCATCTGGAATTGGAAGTTGAAGGCGATTTTTAAACTCAATTAAGTCCTCTTGAGTCATCTTTTTCATTTGATGAGTGGAGTTACGTCCTTCAAAATGAGATCCCAAAGTCCAACCCTTAATTGTTTTTGCAAGAATTACTGTTGGGCGACCTTTGTGCTCCGTTGCTGACTTATAAGCAGCATACATTTTGCGATAGTCATGGCCACCGCGGCGAAGTGCCCAAATCTTCTCATCGCTCCAGTCCTTGACGAGCGCGGCGGTACGCGGATCGCGACCGAAGAAGTGCTCACGAACATAAGCGCCATCTTCAGTCTTAAAGGTTTGGAAATCACCATCAGGTGTCTTGTTCATTAAATCGACAAGCGCGCCTTCTCGATCATTTGCAAGCAGTTCATCCCATTCATGGCCCCATACGACCTTAATGACATTCCAACCCGCTCCACCAAAAATTGATTCAAGTTCTTGCATGATCTTGCCGTTTCCACGGACCGGACCATCAAGTCGCTGCAAGTTGCAGTTAATGACAAAAGTTAAGTTGTCCAGGCCCTCGCGTGCTGCAAGTGAAAGTGCGCCGAGACTTTCTGGCTCATCGGTTTCACCATCTCCAAGAAAAGCCCACACTCGCTGCTCGCTCGTGTCTTTTATGCCACGACCTTGTAAGTAGCGGTTGTAACGCGCTTGGTAAATTGCATTGATTGGACCAAGACCCATCGACACAGTTGGGAATTGCCAGAATTCTGGCATTAACCGGGGATGAGGATACGAGGAAAGTCCGCCACCATCATGTGAAAGTTCTTGACGAAATCCATCCATTTGATCTTCCGAGAAGCGACCTTCAACAAATGCACGCGCATACATTCCTGGGCTTGCATGCCCTTGGAAGTAAATTTGGTCGCCGCCGCCAGGATGATCTTTCCCGCGAAAGAAATGATTAAAGCCAACTTCATACAACGTTGCAGAAGATGCGTAAGAAGAGATATGTCCACCGACTCCAACACCTGGACGTTGTGCACGATGCACCATAACTGCTGCGTTCCAGCGAATAATGCGACGAATTCTGCGTTCCATATCTTCATCGCCAGGAAATGCTGGTTCATCATCGGGGTGAATAGTGTTGATGTAATTAGTAGAGCGCACACTTGAAATGCCAACGTTATTCTCACTTGCCTGTTGCAACATTGAAAGCATTAAATATCTGGCTCTTACTGGACCAGCATTCTTAAGAACGGCGTCAAGGGAATCCCTCCATTCAGCAGTCTCTTGTGGATCGGTATCCACTAGCTGCCCAATGAGGTGATCTGGTGCCTGACTATTTTCGCTCGGTGAGGTCATAGGGCCTATCTTTCCCCCTCAAGGCCCCTCTCGTCACATCGGCAGACGCGTTAAGTCCAAGATTTGGGACACAAGGAGCCGAAAGGACTTGCAAGAAGGGGAAAGGTTGGGTGGACTACTCCTGTGAAACACACTCACCTCCTCATGAGCACTTATGCAGGACGCCAGGAGCAAGCTTGAACCCTCAAGCAACTGCTGCTGTAGAGCGGATGGGCATCGCGCCCGGTGATCTCATTATTGAAATTGGCTTTGATCCAGATGATTGTGACTTAGATTTTCGTTCTGCCGTTGAAGCGAAGTGTGGCTCATCACTACTTGATGAAGATTCACAAGAAATAGTCGATGCCGCCATTATTTGGTGGCGTGAAGATGACGGCGATCTGGTCGATGAATTAGTTGATGCACTAACTTTTCTGACAGAAACCGGAAGTCTCTGGTTAATGAATCCAAAAATGGGTCAGCCAGGGCATACCGAGCCAAGTGATATTCAAGATGCGGTACCGACGGCAGGGCTGACGCAAACGGTCTCCTTTGTCGCTACGCCAAAGTGGACAGCCACTAGATTGGTACCACGCAAATCCAAAAGATAATAGAAGAAGTAGAAATGGATAACAATTCAGATGGCAATTGAAATTGGCCAAGTAGCACCAGAATTCACTTTAAAAAATCAGCATGGAGAGTCGGTAAGTCTCTCTTCCTTCAAGGGTAAGAAGAACGTAGTAGTTCTCTTTTATCCATTTGCATTTACCGGGACATGTACTGGCGAATTGTGCGCGCTTCGCGATGACCTGGGCGGATTTCATAATGATGAGGTTGAGCTGCTTGCAATTTCATGCGATTCTCAATATTCACTACGAGTTTTCGCTGATCAAGAAGGCTATACATTCCCACTTCTTTCAGATTTCCATCCTCATGGAGAAGTTGCGCAAGCGTATGGAATTTATGATGAGAATCGTGGGTGTGCAGTTCGTGGAACTTTCATCATCGATAAGGAAGGCGCTGTCCGTTGGACAATCATCAATGGCCTTGGCGATGCTCGAAATATTGTCGAATATAAAGCTGCGCTCGCTAATCTCTAATCTCTATTCTCTAATCACTAATATGAACGAGAATTCAAGCCGACCACAGCCCAATTTCCACAACTGCTGGAGTCCTAGTAGAGTACGGAGGCTTACTCGACCTCCACGTTGAGTAGGTATGGGTGGTTAGCTCAGTGGTAGAGCGCCTCGTTTACACCGAGGATGTCGGGGGTTCGAAACCCTCACCGCCCACCAGTGCGCTTTATTTTCTAGCTTGATTCAAATTTATCACTCACTTAAAACGTACACTGTTCTCATGAACGGTCTCTTAGCATGAGTGGTTTGGCGTTATTTATCTCCGTGTTTCTTGCCTGCGCTGTCGAAGCCGTTGAAGCTACCACCATTGTTCTAGCTGCAGGTACAGCCCGAGACTGGAAATCGGCGCTACTGGGTACAGGTACAGGAATTGGAATTCTTGCGATCATCATTCTCGCCATTGGTCCATCTATCTCCGATCTACCAATAAATAGCCTTCGATTATTTGTTGGAACTTTATTATTGGTTTTCGGATTGCAATGGATTCGTAAAGCAATATTGCGAAGCTCAGGATATAAAGCACTTCACGATGAAGAGAGAATTTTCCAAGAGGAATTAGAAGCTGCTCGCAAAGCAAAGGCAGATAAGCGACTTGGCGTTGCAGATTGGTATGCCTTCACGTTGTCGTTTAAAGGAGTTCTACTCGAGGGACTCGAAGTTGCCTTCATCGTTCTTACATTTGGAACTATCCAACATCAGATCACTCTGGCATCACTTGCCGCACTTACCGCCGTACTAATAGTTGCCGCATCTGGTTTTGCACTAAGAAAGCCACTCGCGCGCGTACCTGAAAATACTATGAAGTTTGTCGTTGGAATTATGCTCTCTTCTTTTGGAATATTTTGGGGTGCAGAAGGTGCCGGCGTCGTGTGGCCACACACTGATGCATCGCTACTAGCCATAGTTCCATTCGTGGCTAGTGTTTCACTTGTACTTGTGAAAGTTCTAAAGAGTAAGAAAGCAAAGGTCCCTGCGAAGGTGAAAGTTTCACAGATCCCAGATCTTGATGAGCTAGATGCGCAGAGCGTGCTTGAAGATAAAGGCGCCGTGAAAGTAATTAAAGATTTTAGCTTTTTTTGGTATGACTTCCTTATTGGTGATGATCTCATCGGATTTGCGATAGTGATTGTCGCGTTAGAGGCTACAAACACCTTGGTGCATGCTGGACATAACGCTTGGTGGCTCTTACCGGTTGCGGTCGCAGCGCTACTTCCTATAAATCTTTTCCGCGTCACAAGTAAGTAATTGTCTCTACCAGCTGACTTCGGATAAGATTGCGTTTGCTAAGTAGTACAAATACATATCTGTGAACGGAGCGATGAATGAAGGCGACCCCTGCCCATCAAGGACTCCTGATGCAACTTCAGAAATTAGATACTGAAATCCACCAGCTAAATTTTAAGCTGAAGTCACTTCCAGAACACGAACAGATCACCGCCATTCATTCCCGCTTAGAGCACGCTGCCGTTGAGCTCAAGGTTGTTGAAACCGAACTTGAAGATGTAACGATTGATTTACGTCGAAGCGAAGTCGATGTAGAAGCAGTCACAATGCGTATGGAGAAGGATGAAAAGCGTCTCAGCGCTGGTATGGGGACACCCAAAGAACTAGAGCAGACGCAACATGAATTAGCCACTTTAGCTAAACGCAAAGCCGAGCTCGAAGATGGTGAGCTTGAGATCATGATGCGCCATGAGGGAGTTAAGAAGCGCGTTGATGAGTTGAAAAGCGATGAAGAAGGTCTCAAAAAACTAGAACTTGAACTCAACATCCGCATCGAAAATGCGACGACTGAGTTGAATGTCTTGATTGCAAAGGCAGCTGAAGATCGCATGAAATTAGCACCCCAGATTGATAAGGCGCTACTTGATATTTACGAGAAGGTTCGCGAAAGCCAGGGCGGAGTTGGTGCCGCACTTCTTATAGGCAACAAATGCGATGGCTGTCACCTACAAATAAACGCAGTCGAGCTTGAGCGAATTAAAACCTTGGCAGATGATGATGTACTACGTTGCGAGGAATGTCGCCGAATATTGGTGCGAATGTAATGGCACGCGTACTTCACATAACGGCTGACGGAGGTTCACGTGGGAATCCTGGACCTGCCGCCTACGGCGCAGTTGTCACAGAAGATGGGCGCATTCTAAAAGAACTTTTTGCTCCGCTTGGAATTGCATCGAATAATGTCGCCGAGTACAGCGGATTGATTGCGGGGCTAAAAGCTGCGCATGAGATTGATCCGGAAGCAACAATCCATGTAAAGATGGATTCAAAATTAGTTATTGAGCAGATGTCAGGTAGATGGCAAATCAAGCATCCAGATATGCGTGAGCTAGCAAAGCAAGCTCGAGATGTTCATCCGATGAATCTCATTACTTTTACATGGATTCCCCGTGATGAAAATTCGCATGCTGATCGACTTGCAAATAAGGCACTTGATGGAGAAATTGCCGAACCAGAATTCAGCCACGTTCAGCGAAATTTTCTACACTCACGACTTATTTCTGGCGAAGTTCCTACAACAATTCATTTGATCAGGCATGGTGAAACTCCGCTAACTCCAGAGCGCCGCTTTTCAGGTGCTGGTGGTTCAGATCCTTCACTCTCGACTAAAGGGCGAGAGCAAGCTCGAGCAGTTGCAAAAGAGTTAGCCAAGCGATCTCCTGGGCATCTCATTGTTTCGCCAATGCAGCGCACGCGTGAAACCGCGGAGGAAATTGCAAAAGTAGTGAACTTAGAACCTGTATTTGATGAAGATTGGATTGAGGCATCATTTGGCAAATGGGATGGATTAACTCCAGATGAAGTTGAAGAACGATATCCAGATGAATTTAAACAATGGGTTAGCGATGCATGGTATCGACAAGGTGGGGGAGAGTCATACGCCGCTGCCACTGAACGTGCTGGAAGTGCACTTCGTCGAGTAGCTGCGCAATATCCTGGAGAAACAGTTGCTGTAGTGACTCACAACGTAATCGTTAAAGGCGCCGTGACTATTGCCTTATCTGCCTCTGTAGATTCCATCTTTCATGTCGACATCGCGCCGTGCAGTATTACAACAATAAAGATTTGGCCATCAGATGGGTTAATGGCTCTCTTTTCAATGAGTGAGCGGCCTTAGTTTACTTGGCTCAGTTGAGATAGCTTTAGTTAAGTTTTGCATCCAAGAACGCATTCACAATCCGCTTAAATCGAGCAGGCTCTTCAATATGCGGCATGTGCGATGACTCAGGGAAGAGTTCCCATACAGAATTTGGAATCCTTCTATGTATCTCTTGAACCATTGCTGGCGTAGCTTCATCGTGGGCACCACTCACAATTAAAGTAGGAACGTTAATTTTATGAAGATCATCGTGAATATCCCAAGTCTTAAGTGAGCCAACGACGTGGAATTCTGAAGGTCCGTTCATCGTGTGATAGACAGTTGGCTCTGCTGCCATTCTCGCAAAAGATTCAACTACATCGGGCGGCATTGGCACGCGGCATAAGTGCCGGTCATAGAAAACATTGACTGCCGCTTCATATTCGGCCGTATTTGTGGTGCCGGCAGCTTCATGTTTCTTAAGTGTTGCTTCAACTTCTTCGGGAAGTTGTTGGCGAAGTTTGTTGGCCTCACTGACCCAGAGCTTCATGCCAGCAGGTGAATCACAAATGACGAGTGCTTTTAGGCCTGAAGGTCTATGAGTAGCAAATTGCATTCCCAACATTCCGCCCCATGATTGTCCGAGCAGCGCATAGGATTCTGAAATACCGAGGTGTTGTGTAAGAAGAGTTAACTCCTCCATAAAAAGTTCAGGTGTCCAGAATTCTGCGGGTTTTTCTTGAAGATGTGTGGAATTGCCACATCCAATTTGATCGTAGAGAATCGCAGCGCGTCCGGATTGCGCAATCAAGTCAGCAATAGCGATGATGTAATTGTGACAAGCACCTGGCCCGCCATGGGCTAGAACAACTGGGATTTGGCCGTTCTTGATATCGCCAACAATGCGGTACCACGTCTGGCCATGTTGCCAGGTCATTGTCAGCCCAGTTGATTCACTCACAAGTAGCTCCTTTTTAATTTGGTATGGAAATTAAAGCACGTTAAATGGTCGAGGGCACGCAGCGAGCTTGGGGACAACCATCTTTGCGATAACTGTTCCCGATCCAGGATGGACGGCTTGTGCGATTCCAAGGTTGCCCTGAACTGAGAGAAAAATAAAGGCATCTTCGATAGTAAAGCCCCAGTGATTGACCAAGAGATTAGCTGCTTCTTCGCAGGCAATTCGTAAAGCGCCCGTTAAGTCAGCGACATCTGCAACGCCGTGCGTTACCCACGCATCGGCTATTTCGGTTACCGGGTATTCAGTTCCAATACCTTTAATAAGTTGGACCGAGAGGAGCACATCCCCGCCAATTTCAATTCCGGTCCCGCAAATTTCACCGTCGCCCATAGAAGCGTGCATATCCCCAATCGCGAGAAGTGCGCCAGGGTGTTTAACGGGCAGATGAATAGTCGCACCTATTCCATTTAGATTATTATCAAGATTGCCGCCATGTTTGCCTGCTGGCATTGTTGGTATTTCACCCACAGCCGGTGCGACTCCGATAACTCCCAACATGGGGGATGCTGGGAATGAAACCTTTTCATTCATCGTGACGATTCCATCATTCACATCGAAAAAACGCGCATATGGTTTTTCAACAAGATGCTGCAATTGTCCACTTCCAGGATATGTGCGAGCGACGCCGCGGGTGGCAGGTTTAATGTCGTGAAGGGTGACTGAAAGGGTGTCACCTGGTTCGGCGCCTGTCACATAAATAGGACCGGTAGCACCATTGATGGCAGAATCTGGAATCGGCAATAGCGCATTCTCTGCGTTGGTAATTGCCCCCATATAGCAGTCCCAAGTTTGCACGTGAATGAGATCGCCGGGTGAGACCGTCAGGTTTGGGCTATGCCCTGCGCTGAAGGAGAAGTTGTGGTGGTCCCTAGACAGATAATGGACAGCGTCACTAAAACTTGGATTATTAAGTTTTGGTCTCATTTCTTGATATCCCACTCTTCACTAGTGCCATTTGTTCCCGAAGGTGAGAGCATAAGCCCTTCCCATTAACCGTCGCTAGGTTCATCAATTTCAGGAGGTACTACGTGCGTCGTAATTCCGTAATTACCAGTTCAATAATCGGTGCAGCAGCATTGCTCGCATCTGTTCTAGTCGGGTCATCTGCTTCACAGGCAGTCGCCGACGGTCCTCTTCCAGCATACGATGCAACTCACGCAGGTGGCACAGTGACTCTTGTTGCACAAGCCGCTGCTGGAACTCTTGATCCAAAAGTTAACTACACAGGTCAGTATTGGCAGATTTTTCAAGCCACATACGACGGCCTACTTTCATTTAGCTACGGCACTGGCAAGACAACATTCAAAGTTGTCCCAGACTTAGCCGAAGCGCTTCCAACACTTTCAAATGGTGGAAAGACTCTTACTTTTAAACTGAGAAGCGGAATTAAATTCTCAGATGGAAAGCCAGTAACTGTTAATGATGTAAAAGCATCATTTGAGCGTATTTTCAAAGTTTCATCACCAACTGCCGGTTCCTTCTATAACGGAATCGTTGGAGCAGCTGCTTGCTTGAAAACACCAGCAACCTGCAAACTCGATAAGGGTGTAGTTGTTGATGCGGCGAAGAACTCAGTCGTTATTAATTTGATTGCTGCAGATGAAGCCATCAATTCAAAGCTTGCAGTCCCTCACGCTGATATCAACCCAGCTTCGGCTCCAAGTAAAGATGCAGGAACTACAATCATTCCTACAACTGGCGCGTACATGATTAAGTCATACGATCCAAATAAAATGCTTGTGTTAGTTCGCAACCCATTCTTTAAGGAATGGAATCATCAAGCACAGCCACAAGGCTACCCAGATGAAATTGATTACAAGTTTGGAGTTACTCCAACAGCTCAAGTAACGGCTGTCGAGAATAATCAAGCAAACTGGGCTTATGATCCAATTCCGGCTGATCGTCTGAATGAAATTGGAACTAAGTATGCAAGCCAGGTTCACGTTAATCCTTTGACTGCGATGTGGTATTTACCGTTTAACGTTAATATCGCGCCATTCAATAATGTGAAGGCACGCCAGGCAGTGAGCTATGCAATTGACCGAGCTGCAATGGTCAAGATATTTGGTGGCTCACAACTTGCCGCTCCAGTGTGTTCGTTCTTGCCACCTAATTTCCCAGGTCACGTTGACTATTGCGGATACACAAAGGGCGCAACGCCAGCAAAGCCAGCAACTGCATGGGCAGCTCCTGATCTTGCACTAGCTAAGCAGTTAGTAAAGGACTCAGGCACCGCTGGACAAGCAGTCGGTATTGTTGTGTCAGATGATGATGTGAATAAGCAGATGGGCGTTTATCTTCAATCTGTTTTGAACTCAATCGGGTACAAGGCAACCGTGAAGCCAATTTCTGGAAATATTCAATTTACATATATTCAGAACACCAAGAATAAAGTCCAGATTTCAGTAACGCAGTGGTACCAAGATTATCCAGCTGCATCCGACTTCCTTGACGTGCTTCTTGGCTGCGCTTCATTCACGCCAAATTCAGACTCATCTATCAATATGTCCGGCTATTGCAACAAGGCCCTGGATGCAAAGATGGCAAAGGCTAAAGCTCTTGGCGTAACAGATGCTGTAGCTGCAAATAAGATGTGGGGTGCAATCGATCAGGAAGTTATGGCCGATGCTCCAGTCGCTGTTGCATTTACACCAAAGCAACTTGACTTCATTTCTTCCAAAACGAAGAACTACATCTTCTCATTCCAGTACAAGATGTTTGTTGATCAATTGCAGGTGAAGTAAATAATCTGCTTTCAAGTAGAGAAAAATAGACTAAAGTAGATACGTGTCAGTAAAAGAAAGTAGCGAAGCGATCTTCTCCGAATCTCCGGGGAAGATCGCTTTACGTAACCTGCGAAAAGATAAGCGGGCTATTATTGCGCTGAGCATCTTGGGATTTATTATTGGGATTTCATTCTCAGCTCCTCTTTATTCTCATTACGTTGCTCATACCAATCCTTTTCATTCGACATTAGATGCCACCATTTCGATTCATGGTGAACAGAAGCCAGTCCTCGAGGCATCCACGACCGGTTTAGGTTTAGGTGTTACTCCTATTGGCCCAACGTGGAATCCCAGCAAATATTTCTTGGGTTCCGATGGCCAAGGTAGAGATGTCATGGCTAGGTTGCTTTACGGCGGAAGAAGTACTTTGCTTATTGGAACGACCGCAGGTTTGCTCTGTATTTTCTTATCGTTGTTGATTGGAATTCTTGCTGGTTACAGACGTGGCTGGGTCGATGCAGTACTTTCGCGAATCCTGGATATTATCTGGGCATTTCCGGTCTATCTTCTTGCGATTAGCCTCTCGGTAGTTCTATTAACCTCAGGCTTAACCATTGGTTTTATACACGTAGGTCCTGGATCATTTGCCCTTCCTATTTTTATTATTGGAATTGTTTATATTCCTTATGTCGCTCGACCAATCCGCGCCCAAGTACTTGCACTACGCGAGCGTGAATTTGTACGCGCCGCAGTAGGAACAGGCGCCAAGACATCAACGATTATCTTCCGTGAGATTCTTCCTAACATTATTCCAAGCGTTTTAGTGTTTATCCCAATCATTGTCTCGCTTTCCATGCTCACCGAATCAGCACTGTCATTTCTTTCGATTGGCGTTCAGCCACCGGCTGCTTCATGGGGAACGATTATTAATGATGGACTGGGCCTGCTTTATACGCGCCCTATTGTGGGTATTGCTCCTGGTCTGATGATCGTACTCACCGCTGCAGCGCTCAATTTGTACGGTGATGCAGTACGAGATGCCCTAGATCCCAAGACGAGAGCACGAGGGGACTAGTGCTCACATTCTTAGCTCGTCGCTTTAGTGCCATGGTTTTTGTACTATTTTCGATTTCCATCATGGTCTTCTTGATTTTCTTTGCGACTCCTGGAGTAGACCCTGCCGCCCGTATTGCAGGACGAGGAGCTGATCAGCAAACACTTTTGCAGGTGCGGCATTCCTTTGAATTAGATAGACCAATTCCAATTCGATATGTATCAATGATGAAACACTTATTTGTTTCTCAAGACCTCACTTCGTATGTCAACCGTGGGGCGAAAGTAATACCGCAACTCTCTCAGGCCATTCCAGCAACTTTCTCGTTGGTTATAGGCGCAGCAATTATCTGGCTTGTCATAGGTATCTTTTTTGGCGTCCTGGCTGCAAGTTCTAAGAAAAAGTGGATTGACCCGACGATTGGATTTTTAGGAATTATCGGTATTTGCTTACCAGTTTATTGGCTGGGTGAAGTTGTCAATCTCATCACGCAATCTAAACTTCATAATTCAGTATTCAAGTGGGTTCCACCACTTGGTTATGTTGGACTTTCGGACGACCCATGGCAATGGTTTTTACATCTACTCTTTCCTTGGCTAACGCTGGCCGTCTTGTACGCAGGTATTTATGTTCGCGTTCTACGCAATGAAATCATGGTTGTGATGAGTGAGGATTATATAAAAACTGAACGCGCAAAGGGCGCCAGCGAAAAACGCATTCTCTATAAACATGCAACGCGTATGAGCCTTATTACGATTGTTTCACTCTTTGGTTTGGATTTTGGTTCACTGGTAGGTGGCTATGCGCTTTTGACTGAAGTTGTTTTCGGTATACAAGGAGTGGGCAAGCTGACGTTTGATTCACTCCAAAACTTTGATCTGCCTGTCATTATGGCGACCGTTATGTACGCCTCTTTCTTCGTGGTTTTCATGAACGCCCTAGTCGATGTCGTTTATGCAGTCCTAGATCCGCGGGTGCGACGTGTCTGAGAAACTATTAGAAGTTAAGAACTTACACGTTACCTTTGAAACCCGCCGCGGTGATGTGCGAGCAGTTAATGATCTCTCCTTCTCATTGAACAAGGGGGAGACCCTTGGAATTGTTGGCGAATCGGGTTCGGGTAAGTCTGTTTCGATGAATGCGGTCATGGGGCTTTTGCGGGATGCAAATGCGAAGATTTCCGGTGAAGTTTTCTTCAATGGCATTGATCTACTCAAGCGCGATGATGAATCCATGAGAGCAATTCGCGGTAAAGATATTGCGATGGTCTTCCAAGATCCAATGACGGCGCTCACACCGGTCTACACCGTTGGCTGGCATATTGTGGAGCAGATTCGATTACACACATCCTTGACGAAGAAAGAAGCACGCGAAAGAGCCATTGAAATTTTGGATGAGGTCGGAATCCCAGATGCGAAAAGTCGCATTGACCGCTATCCACACGAATTCTCTGGCGGTATGAGGCAGCGGGCAATCATCGCGATGGCATTAGCGCTAAATCCGTCTTTACTGATTGCTGATGAACCTACTACTGCGCTAGATGTGACAATTCAAGCCCAGATTTTGGATTTATTAAAGCGCTTACAAGCTCAGCACAATTCATCCATCATCATCATTACCCACGACATGGGAGTTGTTTCTGAAATTGCTGATGAAGTATTGGTGATGTACGCAGGCCGACCAGTAGAGCGAGCTTCTAAGAAAGCATTATTTGCAAACCCGCGTCACCCATACACACAAGGCCTGATGAACTCAGTACCGCGCATTGACCGCCCATCCACCGAGCGTTTACAAGCAATTCCAGGGCAGCCAGCTTCACTCCTACATCTTCCAGAGGGATGTTCCTTCTCTAATCGTTGCTCACAAGCTTTCGATGCTTGCAACAAGTTACCAACTTTCAACATCGACGCGGATGGACATGGAGCGGCTTGTTTCTTGGTAGGTGAACGTCCATGAGTACAAGAAAAGTAATTCTCTCAATCGAGGGCCTAGGAAAGAACTTTGAACTCGGTTCAGCTTTTTCTCGAGGTAATGATGTTGTGCATGCGGTCGAGAATGTAAATCTAGAAATTTTTGAAGGTGAAACGTTAGGAATTGTTGGTGAGTCTGGCTGCGGTAAATCAACGCTAGGTCGAATGATTGTGCGTCTTGAAGAGCCAAGTGCTGGCCATATCTTCTTTGAGGGTGAAGATCTGGCTAAAGTTCCAGCAAAGCAGCTACGTGGTCTTCGAAAGCGATTCCAAATGATTTTCCAAGATCCTTATGCATCACTCAACCCACGCCGCCAAATTGGGAAAATTGTTGAAGAACCCCTTCGGATTCACGGCATGGGTAAAGAAGCGCGTAAAGCGGTAGCCCAGGATTTATTGAAGAGGGTAGGCCTTGATGAGAATGCGTATGAGAAATATCCACACGAATTCTCTGGTGGCCAACGTCAACGCGTTGTTATCGCCCGCGCACTTACTTTAAATCCTCGCTTAGTTGTAGCCGACGAACCTGTTTCAGCTCTGGATGTTTCTATTCAGGCTCAAGTTCTTAACCTCTTTAAAGATCTTCAATCTGAATTCAACTTAACCTATGTTTTCATTGCTCATGATCTGGGTGTCGTCCGATACGTTTCCGATCGGATTGCCGTGATGTATCTGGGTAAGGTTGTCGAGCTGGCGCCGGCTGAAGAGCTGTACGCAGCACCTGCTCATCCGTACACAAAAGCTTTGTTGTCCGCTAATCCACGAATGGATTCAAACGATAAAAGTGAGCGCATTATTTTGAAAGGCGACCTTCCAAATCCAATTAATCGTCCATCAGGATGTGTTTTCAATCCTCGCTGTCCTAAAGTTCAAGATATCTGTAAAACAGAAAGTCCGGCACTGATTCAACTTGGTGGTCGCCAAGTTGCTTGCCATTTCCCAGAAAACTAAAAAACTAAGAGAAAGAACCTGCGATGATAACTCCAACAGTAAAAATTGGTAAAGATCAACACATCTGGGCGTTTGCAGCAGATATGCAGCCCGTTGTAACTGTCGATCCAGGTACCGTCATTGAAATTGAAACGTGGGATTGTTTTACTGGCCAAGTTCAATCCGAAAGTGACACGGTAGAGAAGCTAGACATTTCACGAGTTAACAGCGCGACTGGTCCGATAGCGGTTAAAGGTGCAGAACCAGGAGATTCGCTATCAGTCACTTTGATTGATATTCGCCCCGATAAACAAGGCGCCGGAATGTGCATTCCAGAATGGGGTCAACTCATTCATCTCGTGAAATCTCCGACAACAAGAATTTTTAGAGTTGAAGATGGAATAGTTCACATGAACGATCGAGTCTCATGGCCACAACGTCCAATGTTTGGCGTTATCGGTGTAGCGCCAGCTTCTGGAAGCATTCCAACTTTTGAAGCTAGTAATCACGGTGGAAACCTCGATAACAACATGAACGGAATAGGCGCCACTATTCATATGCCGGTTTTCCAACCAGGCGGTCAACTTGCGATTGGAGATATGCACGCATCAATGGGTGATGGAGAAATTTCAGGTACCGGTGTTGAAATAGGCGGTACTGCAATAATTAAAGTCGATCTAATAAAAGGTAAGTCAGGAAAGTGGCCAATCACAGAGACTGCAGATTCCTGGATTACCCATGGCACTACTGCCAGCAGCATCGATCAGGCACTAGCCAACGCTTGCGAAGAAGCGGCAAAACTTTTGGTTGATGAGTGGGGTTTCACTATTGAAGATGCCTTCATCTTCCTATCGGTTGCAGGTGACCTTGGAATTGCGCAGTATTGCCACCCTTCACCAGGAAGTGTTATCGCAAAGATGCGCGTACCGAAGACATCGGCCACACCGCGGCCCTTTAAATAGGATTTCGCC
>CAILYP010000113.1:0-1589 GCA_903838475.1 uncultured Actinomycetes bacterium
CGGATATTTTTTAGGAGCACACGTGTCTGTACAAGCAGCCGTTTCACATGACATTGCAAATTTAGCGCTAGCAGCCGAAGGTAAAAAGCGTATTGAGTGGGCTGGGCGTAACATGCCAGTCCTTCAACAAATTAAAGAACGCTTTGAGAAAGAAAAGCCATTTGTGGGCATTCGGATTGCAGCGTGCATGCACGTCACAACTGAAACTGCGAACCTCATGCTCGCACTCAAAGCTGGCGGAGCAGAGCTCGCACTATGCGCATCTAATCCACTTTCAACACAAGATGACACTGCCGCAGCGCTCGTACAGGAATATGGAATATCTGTATTTGCTAAGAACGCCGTAGACCGCGATGGCTATTACCAACATCTCAATGCTGCCCTTGATATCAAACCGGATTTTGTATTCGATGATGGTTGTGACTTGGTGAATACTCTTCACACAACTCGCACCGAACTTCTACCAGGCATTCTTGGTGGCTGCGAAGAGACCACCACCGGAGTTATTCGCTTAAGCCAAATGTCTAAAGATGGCGCACTTAAATTTCCAATGATTGCAGTAAATGACACTGACACTAAGCACATGTTTGATAATCGCTTTGGAACGGGTCAGTCAACTCTCGATGCAATTTTCCGCGCAACGAATCAACTGATAGCTGGAAAAGTATTCGTAGTTGCTGGATTTGGGTATTGCGGAAAAGGAGTAGCAGAGCGCGCAAAGGGAATGGGCGCAGACGTTGTCATTACTGAAATTGATCCGACGAAAGCACTTGATGCGCTGATGCAAGGATTCCGCGTACTACCTGCACTTGACGCAGCAAAAATTGGTGATGTCTTCATTACCGTCACTGGTAACCGAGATGTTCTTCGTGACGAGCACTTTAAGGTCATGAAGGATGGCGCAATTCTTGCTAACTCAGGACACTTCGATATTGAGATTGATGTTGCATGGCTTGAGCAGAATGCCAAGCAGAAAAATTCAAAGATTCGCCATCAAACCGATGAATATGTAATGCAAAATGGAAATCGCCTGCTCCTGATTGCCGAAGGTCGTTTAGTTAATCTCGGTGCAGCCGAAGGTCACCCAGCCGCAGTTATGGATATGTCATTTTCTGATCAGGCTTTGACTGCCGAATATTTGTTGAAGGCAGCAAAGGATTTGGCACCTGGCTTGCATAATGTTCCAGTTGAAATTGATAAAACTGTTGCTCGTCTTAAGCTTGCCAGCATGGGCGTTGACATCGACATCCTGACTCCAGCTCAAGAGCTTTACTTGAACTCGTGGGAGCACGGCTCCTAATGCCTCTCATTATGGTCGTCGATGACGACCAGGACCTCGCTGAGATGTTAGGAATTGTTCTTAATGGATCTGGGTTCGAGGTTGATCTTGTGAATAATGGAGATGGCGTGATGGAAATCTTTCGCGCCAATACTCCCGATTTAGTTTTGTTGGATGTGATGTTGCCAGGAATCGATGGCATCGAAGTTTGCAGGTTAATTCGCAAGGAATCGATGGTTCCCATCGTGATGCTTACCGCTAAGGGAGATACGCACGACGTAGTTCTTGGACTTGAAGCCGGAGCTGATGA
>CAILYP010000114.1:0-12519 GCA_903838475.1 uncultured Actinomycetes bacterium
ATACGTTACAAGTTCACCTGTTTCAAAAATTACTTTTAAATGAGCCTTTTCACCACAAAGATCTTTGATTAATTTAATTTCATCGAAGACTTCGCCGTATCGGCCAGAGAGAAATGCTCCTCGGTCAATCACCATGTCGATTTCGCTGGCACCAGCATCCAGCGCATCTTGAGTATCCCTAATCTTTACTTCTTGACTAGCGCGGCCTGAGGGAAAGGCAGTCGAAACAGCTGCGACTGGTACATCGTGGCCCCCGATTGAGTCCAGATGCTGGCGTGCGATATAAACCATATCGTTGTAGACACAAACCGCCCCAACGTGAGGCACGGTGGAATCTGTAGGGTCTGGGCGGACCGCTTTGTTGCAGAGTGCTCTTATTTTGCCTGGAGTATCTGAACCTTCAAGGGTTGTGAGATCCACCATTCGGATTGCCAAATCAATCGCAAAATTCTTACTGGAATTCTTAATAGATCTCGTTGCTAAATATGCGGCCCGACTCTCAGCTCCTACCTGATCCACAGGAGGTAGTGTCCGCAAGAATTGCTTGAGAGAAGCCTCGCTTTGGACTAACTCTTCAGAAATTTTTTGCACTCCCTCAATCTAGTCCCGGTTTATGGCTGTATCAAGTGCATTTAGCTGTATGCCTCCTGACTTACTAGAATTACTCTCATGACATCTCGCATTGAACTTAACGGTGCAAACTTTATAGAAATCCACGAACGGCATGGTTCGGCTAAATCACTATTTTGGCCATGGGCGGCGGGAAATGTTTCTTTTCTAGCACTTTCATATGGTTCCTTTTTCTTAGGGTTTGGAATTTCATTTTGGCAGGCAACATGCGCTGCTATTGTCGGGACGGTTGGTTCTTTCATACTTGTTGGCGTGAGTTCACTAGCTGGTAAACGAGGCAATGCGCCAACCCTCACTCTTTCTCGCGCAGCTTTTGGCGTTAAGGGAAATATCATTCCCGGCTTTCTTTCATATCTGATCTTTGTGGGTTGGGAGACTGTTCTAGTTTCACTGGCGACGCTGGCCTTCCAAACTGTCTTTATTAGAATTGGCCATCTCAACCATAATCTTTCAGCAATCACTGGTTTCATTTTTGCAGCTGGCTTGACCATTTTTGGTGGAGTTCTCGGATTTAAAACAATTATGAAAATCCAGCAATGGTTAACGCTAGCCACAATTCTTCTTACCATTGGCTATATCGCACTCACCGCTCATTCAATTAAATGGAATTTAGTCTCACACCTTCATCACGGCAATTCGCAGGCTTTTATCGGCGCCGTGATTTTTGGGATTACTGGAATTGGTTTGGGCTGGGTTAATTCAGCAGCGGACTATTCCCGCTACTTACCTCGTAGCACTTCTAGTAAAGCTGTTATTGGGTGGACCGTTTTTGGCGCTTCGATAGTCCCAATTGCTCTAGTTATTTATGGAAGCGCTCTCGCCGGAAGTAGCGCAGAACTTAATGGAAAAATAGCTGCTGATCCCATTGGGGCTCTCACAACTTTATTACCGGCTTGGTATTTAATTCCTTTCGCGTTTGTTGCGGTATCTGGCCTGATTGGTGGTTCGATATTGGACCTATATTCATCTGGAATTGCATTGGTTTCAATTGGTTTACCCGTGAAACGTCATATCGCTGCTTCAATCGACGGCATTATTATGACTTTAGGAACTATCTATATTGTCTGGATTAAAAAAGATTTCTTTGGACCATTCCAAGGATTTCTCATAACACTGGGTGTCCCCATCGCAGTGTGGTCAGCGATTTTTGTTGCGGATGTTGTACTTCGTAAAAGTGACTACGTCGAAGCTGAACTATTCGACGCATCTGGAAGATATGGCTCATGGAATTTACGATCTGTTTTGCTCCTTGTTGTAGGTTCAATTGTTGGCTGGGGTTTTGTGACAAATGGCTTTGCCTCTTGGCTTTCCTGGCAGGGTTATTTCATGGGGTTTATCGGCGGAAAAACTGGGTCATGGGCCTATTCGAACGTAGGTATTATCTTTGCTTTAGTAATAGGCTTCATCGGTCACATACTTTTATCTCGTACGGGAATAAGAAAACAGGAGGATCGAAATGGCTGATTCCAGTTTCGATATTGTCTCAAAAATAGATCAGATGGAAGTGGACAACGCTTTCAATCAAGCAGACCGTGAAATCGCTACCCGTTTTGATTTCAAAAATACTGGAACAAAGATGGAGAAGACAGGCGAAAAAGTCGCTATTGAGGCAGGCGGAGAAGAGCGCGCGAAGGCTGCGTTAGAAGTTTTTAAAGAGAAACTCATTAAGCGTGGTGTTTCACTAAAACACTTAGATGCGAAGGAACCTCAACTTAGCGGTAAGGTTTACAAAATAGCTTGTGAATTTAAAGAAGGCTTGTCGACCGAGAATGCGAAGAAGATTGCAAAATTCCTGAGAGATGAGGGCCCTAAGTCTTTGAAGACACAGATTCAAGGCGATGAATTGCGTGTCATCAGTAAGAGCCGCGATGATCTACAAGAAGCCATGGCAAAAGTAAAAGATGCGCCCTGGGAATTTGCTGTTCAATTCGTTAATTTTCGATAGTTCGAGATCGAGCCGCCAATTAGTGATGACCGTAATTATAAAGTAGGCCTCACTCTGGGTATTTCTGCCTTTTTAATTTGGGGACTATTTCCTCTGTATTGGCCTCTGCTCAAGCCCGCAAATTCAATTGAAATAGTTGCGCACAGAGCAGTCTGGTCTCTCATTTTCTGTATTGCTGCTCTTGGATTAACAAAGCAACTACGTAGAACTCTGCTGATGCTGAAAAATCCACACACGATGATGCGGCTTTGCCTCTCTACAGTTTTAATCTCCATTAATTGGCTCGTATATATCTGGGGTGTTAACCATGGGCATGTTGTGGAATGTGCTCTGGGCTATTACATCAACCCGCTCATAATTATTGCCTTCGGAGTTCTCTTGCTCAAGGAGAAGATGCGTAAGTTGCAGTGGATTGCGGTATGGATTGCGGTCATAGGTGTTTTGATTCTGACAATCGGTTTTGGACGTCCACCGTGGATTGCACTTGCTTTAGCTGTCTCATGGGGTAGCTATGGGCTAGTTAAGAAACAACTTGGAATTGGCGCCCTTGAAGGTCTTGCAATCGAAACACTTCTCTCGTTTATTCCATATGCCGGCTACATAATCTGGCTTGGCTCACGTGGGACTGGGCAATTTGCCGTCAATATAAAAGTCACAATTTTATTGGTGTTGGCGGGCGTTGTGACAGCGATTCCTCTTCTCATGTTTAATAGCGCAACAAATAAATTACCTTTAACGATTGTTGGACTACTCCAATACTTAACGCCAACAGCTCAATTTCTTATTGGTGTTTTAGTCAGGCATGAATCAATGCCAGTAGCCAGATGGGTTGGTTTCTTAGTGATTTGGATAGCCCTGATCGCTCTTGCCACCGATTTAGTGAAATCAGGAAGTTCGAGTAACAATCGCGTCGCACAAGCTGATTAGTGCATCTTTGGCTGGGCAATCTTTCAAATCTTTGATTAATTCTTTTGCTTCATCCGCGTATTGAATCAACATTTTACGAGATAGATTCATTGCATGATGATTTCTTAATTGTTTTAAAGTAGATGCGACGACTTCTTCGTCATGAATAGGTGATGAAAGTACTGTTTTTAAAGCAAGATCTGCTGGATCACTTGATTCCAATATATGCATAGTGACCATAGTCGGAACACCCTCGCGTAAATCAGTGCCAGGAGTTTTTCCAGATTCATCAGTCTCGCTAGCTATATCGATTATGTCGTCTGCAAGCTGAAAGAGAACCCCAATCTTTTCTCCATAGTGGGTCAAGGTCTCAATATCATGGGCAGATGCACCAGCGAAAATTGCACCATATCTTGCACTCGTTGCGATAAGAGAGCCCGTCTTATCAGCGATAACTTGTATGTAATGCTCAAGAAGAGGAAGGCCCTTCGTGGACCCCTGCGTCTCCATAATCTGGCCAATCACAAGGCGTTCAAAGGTTTGAGCATGAATTCGCACTGCTTCAGGACCTAAATCTGCGAGTAACGCCGAAGTTTTAGCAAAAAGATAATCGCCAGTAAGGATGGCAACAGTATTTCCCCATCGATTATTTGCGCTTTCAACCCCGCGCCGAAGTGGAGCTTCATCCATAACATCATCATGATAAAGAGTTGCGAGATGTGTGAGCTCGCATACAACTGCGGCTTTAATAACATCGTCATTTTTAAGATTACCAAACTGTGCACTCAGTAGTGTTAAAAGTGGTCGCAAGCGTTTGCCACCAGCTTCAACTAGATGGCGAGATGTTTCTATAACAAGTGGATATTTACCCACAATATGCGAGCGGAGTAAATCTTCCACACGTGCCATATCGGCAACGAGTTCTTGTTCAAGCCCTGGATTTAAGTTTGGAATCCCGAGAGACATTAGCGGATGAATGTTGCGAAGGTTTGCGCTGTATTAAGCAGCAGCGAAGGGGCAACGCCTAAGACGATTGTGACAATAGCGCAAATAGCGATTGCCGTACGCGTCATGATCGATGGAATGACAACACTCACTGAGCTATTTTTTGGATCTGAGAAGAACAACATAACCACAACGCGGAGGTAGAAGAAGGCTGTTATTGCAGAAGTTAGTACACCAACTACTACAACCACAGTATTCCCAGTCTCATATGCTCCAGTGAAGAGTGAGAACTTTGCAATAAATCCGCTTGTAAGAGGAATTCCTGCAAAACTTAGAAGGAAAAGTGTAAATACTGATGCGGCCAACGGAGATTTCTTTCCAAGGCCCACCCATCGATTCAAATCTGAAACTTCACCACTTGAGTCACGAACAAGGGTAATCACTCCAAAAGCACCAAGTGTGGTGAATCCATAGGTTGCTAGATAAAAGAGCGCGCCCTTTAAACCATCGCCATTTAGTGCAAGTACAGCTGCGAGCAAGAAACCTGCGTGAGCGATAGATGAAAAAGCTAACATGCGCTTTACATCTCGCTGAGCAATCGCAGCTACTCCACCTACAACCATCGTAAGAATTGCAATTGTAAGAATAATTGGCTTCCATTGCCATTGTGCCGGACCAAACCCGACATAAAAAATTCGAAGTGTCGCACCCATTGCAGCAATTTTTGTACATGCCGCCATAAAGCCGGTGATGGGAGTTGGGGCACCTTGGTAAACATCTGGAGTCCAAGAATGAAACGGAACGGCGCCAATCTTAAAAAGAAGTCCGACAGATAGAAAGGCGATACCAATAAGCAGAAATACATCGTTTGAGGTATTAGTTGAAATGGCAGTCGCGATTCCGTCCAGAGTAATACTGCCTGAGTACCCATAAAGAAACGCCGCCCCAAAAAGGAAGAACGCTGAGGAGAATGCTCCAAGTAAGAAGTATTTAAGGGCCGCTTCTTGAGAGAGCAAACGGCGGCGGCGAGAAAGGCCAGCCATAAGATACAAAGGTAGTGAGAGGACTTCGAGGGCGACAAATAAAGTAATGAGATCAGTTGCAATCGGGAAAAGAAGCATTCCACTTACGGCAAATAAGGTAAGTGGGAATACTTCAGTCTGCTGTTTTCCAGCCTGAATTGCCACGCGTTCTTCATCTGATCCAGGGACTGCAGATGCTTGCGCCGCAAAATTGTCTGTATCTGCGATGTAGAGCACCGCTATAAATGAGAGAATCAGAATGGTTCCTTGAATAAAAATTCCAACTCCATCAATTGCTACCGAAGCAACAGCTGCCGTTCTAGATGTTTGAGTATGAACTTTTAACAAATAAACAAAAGCAAGGAATAAAGTGCCGAGCGCGATAGTGGTCTGAATAGCCGCGCGGGAGCCCTTCTTGATGACTGCTTCAACAAGTACTCCAATTAGGGCGCCACCCAAAACAATGAGAATCGGTGCAAGTAGTGAATATGTTAAATGCGGTGCAGTCAGCATTATTTACCTGCCTTTGGTAGCGGATCTACAACGCCAGCATGCGTCATAACTTCATGCGAAGCAGGATTCAATACGTCAGTAATTGGTTTAGGGAAGAATCCGAAAATTACAAGAATTGCGATCACGGGAGCAATAGCAATTTTCTCACGAAGATTTAGATCTGTAAGTGACTCATTGCCTGGTGTTGTTGGGCCATGTAGGGAACGTTGCACTGTAAGCAGAACATAAAGGGCCGCCAATACAATTCCTGTAGTCCCAATGATTGCCGCAAGTGGATAACGAGTGAATGTTCCAACAAGTACTAGGAATTCACTCACAAAGCTAGATAATCCAGGTAGAGCTAGCGCTGACATTCCTGCAAGGAAGAATGCCCAAGCCATGACTGGTGTAACTCGTTGTAGCCCACCAAAATCCTCAATCTTGGTCGATCCGCGTCTTGATGCCATCCATCCAGCAACAAGGAATAGGGCGGCGGTCGAGAATCCATGGTTGACCATATATAAAGATGCACCAGTAAGTCCCTGAGAAGTCATTGCAAATATTCCAAGAGTGATGAAACCAAAGTGGCTAATAGATGTAAATGCAATTAACCCGTTGATATCTCGTTGACCAATGGCAAGGAAGGCGCCATAGAGAATAGAGATGAGTGAGAGAACAATGATTGCAGGTGTAAATGTATGCGCCGCATGTGGGAAGAGGGTGATACAAAAACGGATCATTCCGTATGTACCGACTTTATCTAGAACACCAAGTAATAAAACTGAAGTGGCTGGGGTTGCTGATTTAGCAGCTGTCGGTAGCCACGTGTGTAGCGGCCATAAAGGTGCCTTAATTGCGAACGCCACAAAGAATCCGAGGAAGAGCATATTTTCAGTAGCAGAATCGATATGAAGAGTCGAAAGTGCTTTTACATCGAAAGTTGAACCAATTTGGTTGGTAGCGATGACGTATGTACCAATTACTGCAGCCAACATTAGTAATCCACCAAGCAAGCTATACAGCAAGAATTTCATAGCGGCGGCGGCTCGTTCTCCCCGGCCGTATCCACCAATAAGGAAGTAGACAGGAATCAGCATCGCTTCAAAAATTACGTAAAACAAGAAGACATCGGTGGCAGCAAATACCCCAACCATCATTGTTTCAAGGGTCAAAATGAGTGCGTAATAAACGCGCGGTGACCAACGCCCATTTTCAGATTCATTCCAACCGGCGAGTAAAACAATTGGAACAAGAACAGTCGTCATCAAAATCAGGACCAGGGCAATGCCATCAATTCCGACAGCATATTTAATACCGAAATTTGAAATCCAATTACGTGACTCAACAAACTGCATTGCTGAAATTCCACGCTTGAAGCGAACTACCATCAGAATAGAAATCACAAGATCAATGACTGAAATAAAAATCGCGAATTGCTTAACAAGGTTTGTTGAACCCTTTGGAATAACAAATAGGCCAGCTACCCCAAGAAGAGGGATAAGTTCTAAAACGGTCAGGATACTCATAGTGTCACCATCCAAATAGTTGCGATGAGGGCTAGAACACCAATCACCATAATGAGTGCATAACTTCGTACATATCCATTTTGAATTTTGCGAAGCGCAACACCGCTAATTGCAACCACTCCACCAACTCCGCGAACGATGCCATCGATAAAGGTGTTATCAACAACCACTAAGAATCGGGTAAGCGCCTGCCCTGGTCGTACGAGGACTCGATCGTTGAAATCATCTTGCAACAAATCTCGCCGCGCAATTTTTGTAAATATCGATACATTCTGCGGCGCTTCAATAGCAACATTGCTGCGGTACTTAAGAATCGCAATTGCAACACCGATAGCCACTACGACAAGTGCGAGTAGTGAAACCACGGCTGCCGGAAGCAGTTCTTTGGCATCGCGCTCGGCTGATGCATTTACAACTGGAGCTAGCCAGTTCACTAACGCATGCCCTGAGTTAAAGAGGAATCCTGAAGCAACCGAACCGATTGAAAGTATGACCATGGGAATCCACATAAGAGATGGGGATTCGTGTGGATGCGCTTCATCATCCCAGCGCTTTGTACCAGTGAATGTAAGCACAATAACTCGGGTCATATAGAAGGCTGTAATTGCCGCGCCTAGCAAGGCGGCTCCCCCGACGATAATTCCTTTGGCTCCACCAGCATTAAATGCAGTCTCAATAATCTTGTCTTTCGAGTAGAAGCCTGCAAATGGTGGGACACCAATAATTGCTAAATAGCCAAGGCCAAAAGTCACCGCTGTAATCGGCATTATTTTGCCAATTGCACCGTAGCGACGCATATTTACTTCATCGTTCATGCCGTGCATGACCGAACCAGCGCCAAGAAACATACCTGCCTTAAAGAAACCGTGAGTTAATAGATGCATAATCGCAAAGGCATAACCAACTGGACCAAGTCCGGTTGCAAGAATCATGTACCCAATTTGAGACATTGTTGATGCTGCCAGCGCCTTCTTAATGTCATCTTTAGCAGTACCGACAAGAGCACCAAAGAGCAAAGTAATTCCTCCGACAATGAGCACCATTGTCTGAGCAGTTGGAGAAGCATCAAAAACAAAATGAGAGCGAGTAATGAGATAAACGCCTGCGGTCACCATGGTTGCTGCGTGGATCAGAGCTGAAACCGGAGTTGGACCGGCCATCGCATCTCCAAGCCAGGACTGCAATGGGAATTGCGCTGATTTACCGGCAGCGGCAAGAAGCAACATGGCGCCGAGCGCCGTTAACGCCGCTGGTGATGCATGCGGTACGCCCGCTGCAACTCCAGTAAATGAAACCGAACCAAACTGTGCAAAAGCAATCATGATTGCAAGTGAGAGGCCTATATCTCCGACACGGTTTGCGACAAATGCTTTCTTTGCAGCCACGGCATATGTCGGCTTCTGATTCCAAAATCCAATGAGTAGGTACGAGGCAAGACCGACGCCTTCCCAGCCAACATAAAGATTGAGATAGGAATCTCCGAGTACAAGAAGCAACATCGCGGCAATAAAAAGATTGAGATAGGCGAAGAAGCGACGACGATCAATGTCGTGAGACATGTAAGCAATCGAATAAACATGAATAAGTGTGCCTACGCCGGTAATAAGAAGAACGAAACAGATAGAAAGTTGATCTAAAAGCAATGAAGCATGGACATTAAAGGAGCCTACTGAAATCCATGTGAATAAATCTTGAGTTGTAGCTCGGGCATCACCAGAACGTGATCGCATCGCAAAGAACTCAATAGCGGCAATGACAAAGGTTGAACCCGACACAAGTGTTGCAACAATATGTCCCCATTTATCAGCAATTCGCCCAAGAAGAAGAAGTATCGCTGAAGAAATAAGCGGTAACGCGATGAGATAAACCAAGTGTGATGAGGTAGTCATATCTATCGCTTCAACAAACTGGCGTCATCAACTGATGCCGATCGACGGGAGCGATAAATCGTAACGATAATCGCAAGACCAACCACTACTTCACAGGCAGCCACAACCATTGTGAAGAAGGAGGCAACTTGCCCCACCAAATCACCATTGATGCGGGAGAAAGTAACAAATGCTAAATTCGCTGCATTAAGCATGAGTTCTATACACATAAAGACAACAATGGCGTTTCGACGAACTACAACTCCGACGGTGCCAATGGTAAAGAGGAGTACAGACAGGTATAAGTAGTTTGAAATATCCAATTACTTCTCCTCCTCTTCGATTTCATTTAACTCAAATGGTTTAGAAGCGATTATGTCGCCGCGAGCTTCCAGAACCTTTGAAATTGAGGCTTCCGAAGGACTACCGTCTGGTCCCAGAGCTGGTCCATCGACTGCATTGTGAAGTGCATAAACGCCTGAACCTGGAAGACCAGCCGCGTGTGCAAGGGATTCACCACGGAAACGAGCAATAGATAAATCGCGTTGAGTTGTACGAGATTTTGGTTTCTGGCTATGCGCCAGAACCATTGAACCAAGTGCGGCCGTAATCAAGAGTGCTGAGACAACTTCAAAAGCCCATACATACTTTGTAAAAAGTTCGTTAGCCAGCCCTTGAACATTGCCATCTCTGTTAACAGCGTCAAGTCCGAGTGAAGGGTGGTTCATTGTCGCTCGTCCAATAAGTGAAATCAGTAAGCCTGCAAGTCCAACAGCTGCGGAGATTGCAGCAGGCCGCTGGCCTTTAATATTTTCGATTAATGAGTCGGAAGAATCCACTCCAACCAACATAAGAATAAAAAGAAATAGCATCATGACTGCTCCGGTATAGACAACCACTTGAACAATTCCTAGAAACAGTGCGCCTTGGGCGATATAAAAAATTGCCAATGTCACCATGACCCAAGCTAAAAGTAGCGCCGAGTGAACTGCCTTTTTTACTAATAACATTCCTAGCGCTGCCGCAACAGCAAGCGGAGCCAAGATCCAAAACTGGACCGCTTCTGGCGTTGCCGTTCTCCCAACGCTTAGGGATTCAAGGAAAAGATTATGCATGGGGTTCCGTGACTACTGTTGGGTCTTTTATTTCGGTAGGGGCTTGTAAAGGATGGCTACCTGTCACTTCACCCTTGTAATAAGAAGTATCGGTTGTACCTGGATACATTGGGTGTGGAGGTTGCAACATGCCAGCCCTAAGTGGTGCCAGTAAATCTTCTTTTTCAAAAATTAATTTGCCGCGATTATTATCTGCAAGCTCATATTCATTTGTCATGGTTAGCGCTCGAGTTGGACAAGCCTCTATGCAGAGACCACAGAAAATGCAGCGTAGGTAATTAATTTGATAGACCTTACCGAAACGCTCCCCTGGAGAAAATTGTGCATCTGGAGTGTTATCGCCAGCTTCGACCAAAATTGCATCCGCTGGACAAGCCCAAGCACATAGTTCACAGCCAATGCACTTCTCTAAGCCATCTTCATAGCGGTTGAGTTGATGGCGACCATGAAAACGCTCAGCTGTTTCCTCGCGTTCTTCTGGATAAGAAACAGTTTCAACTTTTTTAAACATAGTGATGAAAGTGAGCCAAAAACCTTTAAGTTGCGTGAAGAAAGGTGAAGGAACTTGCTCGGGAATATGAATACTTTCGCGAACTGCCTTCTCAATACTGAAATCCTCAGACATTGATTTCCTCCGGTCCGGTTTTAACCTGTGAAGTGAGTGTAGGAACTGGGAATGATGGCGCCGGGAAAGATTTCAATATCTCTGCATCTTCACGTTTATTCTTCGCATTGGAACGATCGAGAAGTGAAGTTGCTGCAAAAACCAATAACAGAATTCCAAAAGTAAAGGCAATAATGACGAATCGCGGTGCGCCTTGAAGTGACATCACACGAAGTGTCGAAACAACCATGATCCAAAGGAGGCTGACTGGAATAAGTACCTTCCAACCAAATTTCATAAATTGGTCATAGCGAAGACGAGGTAGCGTTCCGCGCAACCACACAAATACGAAGAAGAATGCGATTACCTTCGCAAAGAACCAGACCATCGTGAACCAACCACCTAGCCAGTTTTCAGTAAAACCAAGACCGGGTAGCGCGTGGTATCCGCCGAGGAAAAGTGTTGTTGCTAGTGATGAGACCCCAACAATGTTCACGTATTCTGCTAAGAAAAATAGCGCAAATTTAAGTGAAGAATATTCAGTATGGAATCCGCCTACGAGTTCACCTTCGGCTTCAGCAAGATCAAAGGGAGCGCGATTGGTTTCACCGACCATAGAAATCATATAAATAATGAATGATGGGAAGAGCACAATGCCAAACCACCATTTATTCTGAGCATCAACGATTGCTGAAGTCGACATAGACCCTGAATAAATAAATACCGCCACGAGTGAAAGTCCCATTGCGACTTCATAAGAAATTACTTGTGCGCTAGAACGCAGTCCGCCGAGCAGTGGATATGTAGACCCGGAAGACCAACCAGCAAGGACAATTCCATACACACCTACTGAAGCGATTGCCAAAACATATAAAACACCGACAGGAAGGTCGGTAAGTTGCATTGCAGTCTTATGGCCGAACAGTGAAACTTTGCCAGTCATAGGTATGACGGCAAAGGCCATAAAACAGGTTGTGGCCGAAATAATTGGGGCAATCACAAAAACAATTCGATCTGCAGCTTTTGGAATGAGATCTTCTTTGAGGGCAAGCTTTACTCCATCGGCAAGACTCTGAAGCAGGCCAAATTTTCCAGTGCGGTTAGGCCCAAGGCGTACCTGCATGCGAGCAACGATTCTGCGCTCTGCCCAGATAGCCATCAGCGTTGCGAGCACGCAGATCACAAAGACCAATAGACACTTAACAAGAATGACCCAACCCGGATCTGAACTAATTAACTCTGCATTTGTCATGCTTTCACCACCGTTACAAGAATTCCCTGTGCAGCGCCAAAGGTAGTAATGGCTTGTGAGCCTTCTGAATTGCGTGGAATCCAGATTGACTCATCTGCAATATCTGCAATATGTACTGGTAATGTCATCGATCCTCGTTCATTACTTAACTTAAGAAGATCTCCGCTATTAACGCCCAAAGCTTCAGCACGCGAAGAAGAAATTACAACAACAG
>CAILYP010000115.1:0-5432 GCA_903838475.1 uncultured Actinomycetes bacterium
CTTGCTCCAAGTACTTGCACTGATCGCAATGGAACCGCCTGCGGATATGTCTCCAGAGTCTATGGAGATGGAAAAATTAAAAATCTTTCGTGCCATTTCTGACCTCACGCCAAGTGAAATTGTTAGAGGTCAATATGTTGGGTACTTGGATGAACCTGGCGTTGCACCCCAGTCACAGACAGAAACTTTCGTCGCTGCAAAGGTTCACGTTGATTCATGGCGTTGGGCTGGAGTTCCGTTCATCATTCGTACGGGCAAAGCGCTAGCCGAAACTATGCTTGAAGTAATTGTGGAGTTTAAGCAGCCTCCTCGTATGTTGTTTGCTGAGACCCAAGAAGCTTCACCGAATATTTTGCGCTTTCGTTTAGGTAAGAAAGATGGCGTAGATATTGAGCTGATGGCCAAGGCACCCGGTGATCATCTGTCGACTATTCCGGTGCAACTCAATGTTGAATTTAGCGCAGCGCTCGGTGAGCGCCAAGAAGCTTATGAGCGCCTCATTCGCGCTGCCATGATTGGCGATCACATGCGATTTACTCGTATTGATTCAGTCCTGGAGACGTGGCGAATTGTTCAGGGAATTTTAAACGGAGAAGCGCCAGTCCACCCATACTTTGTCGGAACATGGGGCCCAGATAATGCAGATGAATTAGTTGGGGGACACTGGATAGATCTCTAGCGTTATTAGAGTTACTTCTTTTTTGAAAAGGCTTGATCTATTTCATCTCGCGTTTAATCACAATAGCCGCATATGCAATTCCATCAATAGCTGCAAGGTGCAGTGTGGAATCAACTGGTAAGTCTTGGTTTACAACAGCTGCAATATCAGGGTGTAAATCTGTTGTTGCGCGGCGCACATACGTTGCGCTCCCAATGAGAACGCGTCTATCTTTCGGCAGAAGTGTATTGTCGCCAGAATTATCGCGAACGACCGCCGCGTAGCCGCGTTCGGTGTTATGGCTATATCCCGTCGAGAGAAATTCATAAGGCGCTTTCATATTATCGATTATTAAGTTATTAACTTTTGTTCCTTGATTTTTGAGAACGCTAGCTATGCACGAGCGGATAACACCTTCATCCAGAGTAGTACCTCGAATATTTCCTAGAGGCGCGGGGATAATAATGAGATCAGTAACGCTGAAATGTTCTGTCAGAGATGGGGCGTGCTTACCGCGTGTTGAATGAGAGGAGCTTCGATTACGCCCAAAAAGTTTTGCGAGGAAACCCATTGTTTTTCTACCTTCTATTTCTTGCCATTGAGTGCATCTAAAAACGAACTGTGCAAAGTCGAATTACTAGATACCCCACTACCGCCATGAGGTCCATCGACTCCATCTAAATTTGTAAAACGCCCACCAGCCTCTCGGACAATGACATCTAATGCAGCCATATCCCATAACGCCAAGATTGGCTCTACTGCGATATCAGCAGCACCTTCTGCAACAAGTAAGTGCGACCAAAAGTCACCTATACCGCGCGTGCGCCAAACTTTTTGTTGCAAAGCAAGCATTGGCTCTTTTCGATTACCCCATCCCACAAGGTCGCTATACAAGAGTTGAGAATCTTCAAGTTGTGAAATTGCAGATACGTGAATTTTCTTTTTCGGAGCACCATTAGCCACTACATACGCCCCATGTCCTGCTGCTGCGCTCCACCGCCTTGCTAGTGCGGGTGCAGAGACAACGCCAACTACAACTTCATGCTCTGGGGAAACCAAGCCAATCAGAGTTGCCCAAACCGGAATTCCTCGCACAAAGTTTTTTGTGCCATCAATAGGATCTATAACCCAGTAGTACTTACCGCTGGTATCAGAAGGTGCGCCGTACTCTTCACCGATTACAAGATCATCGGGCCGATTCTCGGAAATCAATTCTCGTATTTTTCGTTCGGTCGCCTTATCGGCATCCGTTACTGGAGTTGCATCAGGCTTGGTTTCAATAACCAAATCTAAAGATTGATATCTAGCCAAGGTGATTGCGTCTGCAGCATCGGCCATTTGCTGGGCGAGTGCGAGATCCTCAAGCAGGTTGCGGGTGGAAGAAGTCACGAGTGAAGGTTACCGCTCGCGAAGCAGTCCACGAAGATTTATAAGTCGAGCCTTAGAGTCTTCGGTTAATTCCCAGTGGTTGAGGGCGCAATCTTCTTCATCATGTGAACAGTTTCGAGGACAATGCTCGATCGCCTCATTGAATTCTGAAAATGCCCGAATCACTCGGTCGCGCTCCACGTGTGCCAGACCAAATGAACGAACTCCTGGAGTATCAATAATCCATGTTCCTTTATCGTGAGGAACTGAATCGAGTGACAGTGCAACGGCGCTAGAGGAAGTATGGCGCCCCCTGCCAGTTGTCGTATTTACAACACCGGTCGCGCGCACGTCTTGGCCAAAGAGCGCATTTACCAGAGTGGATTTACCAACACCGGAATGACCCAGCAAGACAGTTCGCCTAGCTTCAAGATGTTGCTTGAGCTCAGTTAAATTTGAGTCCCTTTGAATTTGGACTGATGCCACCTTAAGAGTTTCATATGGTGCTAAGAATTCGGCAGGATCAGATAAGTCACGTTTTGTCACAATAATGAGGGGAGTGATGCCCTGATCAAAGGCGACGACCAAGGCCCGGTCCACAAATCCATGGCGCGGTTCTGGGTCAGCAGCCGCAATCACGATTGCAATTTGATCAACATTTGAAACAATCATTCTCTCAAACTGCGCCGCGTCATCGACAGTGCGAGTTAAAACATTACTGCGAGGATGAACGGAAACAATTCGGCAGAGGGTTCCTTCCGTTCCAGAAATATCGCCAACAAGTGAAACTAAATCGCCGACGACCACAGATTTTTGACCAAGCTCGCGAGCTTTCATGGCAGTTACGGGCTTATTGTGTTCAAGTACAAGACAAGTTGTACGGCCTCTATCTACTGCAATGACACGTCCTTCTACTGCATCTGCGTGATCTGGACGATCTTTGGTACGGGGACGCGTTCTACGAGAAGGGCGAATGCGTACATCCTCTTCATCATATGAACGAGGAGTCATGTCTTTACCTTAAAAACCTTAATTACCCTTTTGAGATTGAGCGAGTAAATCTGCCCAAGCACCGGGAAAGTCAGGAAGTGTTTTCTGCGTAGTTTCAATATTTTCAACTTGTACATCTTTGACACGAAGGCCAATCATTGCGCCTGCTGTAGCTAGGCGGTGATCTTCATAAGTATGAAATGTTCCACCATGAAGTGGGGCTGGGGTAATGTGTAGCGCAGTCTCTTCTTCAACGACGTTGCCACCTAATGCATTTACTTCCCTAGCAATAGCCGCAAGGCGATCAGTCTCGTGAAGGCGCAGATGTCCGATGCCGCGAAGTGATGAAGGCGAATCGGCTAATACGGCGAGCGCTGCGATAGATGGTGAAAGCTCTCCCACATCATGTAGATCTACATTAATCCCATGAATGACTCCATCGCTAGTTAGAGTTAAATCTGAGCCAGTTGTAGTTTTATTTAACGAAATATTTGCACCCATCTGAGCAAGAATTGTGCGGAGTTGGTCCCCAGGTTGAGTCGTTGATTCTGGCCAATCGGTAATAGTTACCGAGCCACCACAAATCATCGCAGCGCCAATAAATGGAGCAGCATTAGAAAGATCTGGTTCAATTGTAATTTCGCGACCCTGCATAATTGAAGGCGATACTCGCCATTCCATTTTTGTTTCACTTTCTGGGGCAGCAATGACCTCAACTGTGACCCCGACTTCGCGAAGCATCTGAACAGTCATCTCGATGTGTGGCATCGAAGGGAGGGCAGAGCCGATATGGCGAAGGGTTATTCCATTTTTTGTTGCAGGTGCAACGAGTAAGAGTGCGGAAATGAATTGGCTCGATGATGTTGCATCCACATCAACAACACCACCATTTAGTTGGCCGTTTGCGTTGATCGTCATTGGGAGTGAATAGCGTGCGCCATGCTCGATGCTAACGCCAAGTGATTCGAGCGCGGCAATCACTGGACCAAGTGGTCGCTCGTGCGAGCGAGGGTCTCCATCAAAATATGTGATGCCATTTGCCATAGCGGCAAGCGGTGGGAGAAAACGCATGACCGTTCCAGCATTTCCAACGTCTATATGAGCTGGTCCAAACAATGGAGCAGGGGTAATCAGTAGATCACCGTTAGCTTTTTCTTCAATCTTAATTCCGAGTGTTTTAAGTCCAGCAATCATCAGCGCCGAATCCCGAGAGTGAAGTGGTTTGCGCAGTAATGAGGGAGATTGTGCAAGCGCCGCCAGAATCAACGCACGATTAGTGACAGATTTAGAGCCAGGAATTGTGATGTGTGCGTGCACAGGTTCCAACCCGCGGTAAGGAGCACTCCACAAATTTGTCATATGGTGAATCCTAACCCAGACGTGACTGGCCTTGATAACCTAGCGTCATGTGCGGCCGCTATGCCTTAAGTAAGTTACCCGCTGAGCTCATCGAGGAATTTGAAATTCACACGGGAAAGACGCTTCCAGCGTTACCGGCAGATTGGAACATCGCACCGACTAAGCAGATTTATGTAGTTCGCCACGACGCCCAAGAGAATCGTGAACTTACAACTCTCTCCTGGGGGCTAATTGCGCCATGGAGTAAAAGTGTAAGTGAAGCGCTGAAATCACAATCAATTGCAATAAATGCTCGTACTGAATCTGTCGATGAGAAACCAACTTTTCGTAGTGCATTTAAATCTCGACGATGTTTAATTCCCGCAGACGGTTATTACGAGTGGGCAACAGAACTAGGTCTTCCAGTGAAACAGCCGTTCTATATTTCGCGAAGCGATGAACAACCTATGGCTTTTGCTGGAATTTGGGATCGTTGGATTGCTCCAACAGGTGAAATTCGTGAAAGTGCGGCAATCATCACGCGGCCTGCGGTCAGCCCACTCGCGCACATTCATCATAGAATGCCAACTTTTCTTCCGATGGATTGCTGGGATAGCTGGATGAACCGATCGATTAATGAGACTAATGAGATACGAAACATCATGAACGTTGCTGAGCCTGCCTTGGGCTTACAGGCTGTCCCGGTTGGCAAGGCGGTAAATAAGGTTGTGAACAACGGCGTAGGGCTTACGGCCCCAATTTCCCTCGGAGAACCAGAGACTCTCTTCTAGCGGGAATAAATCGCAGCGGCGCTAGGTTCTCCTAATATGGCTGTAGCCTTGATAACAATGAAAAAAGATTCGACTCCCGACCTCGCCCCCGCGCGTATCTCCACAGGAGGAATGGGTGGCGTGGCGTTAGCTAATGTCAATGAATCTGTTGTGCAGCGCAAAGAGCGCTTTGAACGTGATGCGATGCAATATACAAATCAACTTTACGCAGCTGCAATGCGCTATACAAAGAATCCATCTGACGCTGAAGATTTAGTTCAAGATACCTATGCGAAAGCTTTTGTTTC
>CAILYP010000116.1:0-13893 GCA_903838475.1 uncultured Actinomycetes bacterium
CAGCGCCTGACGCTAGATGACTGACGCTAGATGACTGACGCTAGATGACTGACGCTAGATGACTGACGCTAGATGACTGACGCTAGATGACTGACGCTAGATGACTGACGCTAGATGACTGACGCTAGATGACTGACGCCATCCGCTCGATTGCCTGCGTCAGAATTTCCTCATTGGTGGCGAAGTTCAAGCGAACAAATTGAGAATGCGTAGCACTGAAGGTGGCTCCAGCATTTAGCGCTACCTTTGCCCGCTCTAACAGGACTTGCGACGGCGTCTCCCCCAGATTTAGGGCGCTCAAATCAAGCCAGGCCAAATAGCTTGTATCCGGCTCCCGATATCCAACCATGGGCAATTTTTCTTTCAAGAGCGAGCCGAGCGCTTTTCGATTGTGATCTAGCGTGACAAGGCAGGCATCTAACCAGTCGACCGATTCATAAGCCTTCGCCGCAGCAAATGCACCAAATAGTGATGCGCGCCAATGAACTGCTGGTGGCATAGCGTTTGCAGTCGCTGCCCACTTTTCATGTTGCGTAATAATTGTGGCGCACTTAAGACCTGCAATGTTCCACGCTTTACTTGCTGCCGTAACGGTGATGCCGACTTCACGTGCGGTCTCACTCACATTTAAAAACGGGATAAATTCATGCTCTGCAAAAGTAAGAGGCGCGTGAATTTCATCGCTGAAAATCGCAACTCCGTATTTCTTAGCGAGTTCAGCTAAGGTGCTCAATTCTTCGCGCGTATGTACCGAACCAGTTGGGTTCTGCGGATTACATAGAAAATGAATTTTCGCACCATTTTTATAAGCTTCTTCAAGTAGCGGAAGATTTAGCGAGTAAGCAAGTCCTTCGCGCACCATCGGCACATCCACAATCTGACATTTAAGTTCATTGATCCAATTACTAAAATTATGATAAACGGGAGTATCAACAACTATGCGGTCTCCTGGGTTAACGAGCATTCGTGCCATTTCAATAGCTGCAACACCAACATCAGTTGCAGGAAAAACTTGGGCTGTATCAACATCCCAATTCCAGCGATTTCGCATAAATGTTGCAAGATTTTCGCTCAATTCTGGAATAGGACCGAGATAACCCGTATCGGAGCGCGAAAGCATCTGCATGAGCTGATGACGAATTGGTTCAGCAATTTCAAAATCCATTTCAGCAACTGGCAGCGGTAGAACGTCTTGTGGAAATCCACGCCATTTGGCAGAAACCCGCTGTTGAAGTTCTGTCAGTGGAAGGCCTTTAACTGGTTGCACTTTAGGAGTATTTCACGCTTACAAAGTTTTTTCTAGGCTTTTGAAGTGAAGTTACCTATTCGGTTTTATTTTGGCTTCGCTTTGAAGCCGCTAAACTCACAAATGCCGTCGTCGCAAGCACAACGATGATAAATCCTAAACTGACTTGTAGAGAAATCTCTGGAATGTGGATCCCGGCAACCTTTTCGTGACCACCGTTTACCGCCGCTTCAAGTACTAATTTCACACCAATAAAGGCAAGGATTAGCGATAAACCTTCAGTTAAATAAACAAGCTTTGACATGAGGCCACCGATAAGGAAATAAAGCTGGCGCAGACCCATCAAGGCAAATACATTTGCCGTAACGATGATGTATGGATTTTTGGTTAATCCAAAGATGGCGGGTATCGAATCAAAGGCAAATAGTACGTTCGTGGTTGATATCGCAATGAGGGCAAGAACGAATGTTGATGCACCTTTTGATCGAAAAAAGGAGATTAGCTTTCCTTCTTTCCATTCATCGGCTTCAGTTTCACGAAAGAGTTGTACTGCGGTGTAAATAAGAAAAAATCCAAAAAAGTAAAAAATCCAGGCATACCTATTAACGAGTGCCGAACCTCCGGCGATAAAGATTCCACGCAGGAAGAGTGATGAAACTATTCCAATCAGCAGTGCAAGCTCTTCCTTTTCCTTGGGAACTTTGAGCCGCGCCAGAATTAAGATGAAGACAAAGAGGTTGTCGAAAGATAAGGAGTACTCGGTAATCCAGCCAGCGAAGAATTCACTTCGTGGTCCTTCTGATGCCCATACGGCGAGATAGAGACCAAAAGCAATCGCAAGACCCACATAGAAAAGTGTCCAAAGTGTCGCTGCCCTCAAAGTCGTCGTTTTGTTACGATTTTTGAAAGCTAAAGCAAAATCAAAAAGTAAGACGACGACAAGCCCAGTGAGAGTAATAACCCAGGAGTGAAGGCTCATAGAGGTTGGCGTGTTCATTGTGAGAACCCTATCAACTCTCCAATAATGGTATTGATTACATTAAGGTTGTGAGATGGCGCTGACTACCGAGGCTCAGATGTTGGCTATAACAAAGAAAATCACTAAAGCAGATCCAGCATTTAAGCCAATTATTGCTAGGGCGCCACTCTGCACAATTGGTCGTCGTCGGCCGAAACAAGGCCATTACGAAACCCTGGTTGATTCGATCATTTCCCAACAGCTAGCGATTAAGGCTGCTGAGACTATTTTTAACCGACTAAAGGATTTAGTCGATGGGGAGATTTTGCCAGATAAAATTTCTCAATTATCGGTGAACCAGCTCCGCGCGGTTGGAGCATCGGGTGCAAAAGCAAAGTCAATTTTTGAGTTAACTGAGGCTGCGCTTTCTGGAGAATTAAATTTTGCAAAGTATCCCCGTATGAGTAATGAGGAAATAACAGCGGACCTGATAAAAATTTGGGGAATTGGACGTTGGACAACAGAGATGTTTTTAATGTTTCACTTAGGAAGGCTAGATGTCTGGCCAGTTTTAGATCTTGGAGTTCGCCGAGGCTGGGAGAAAATCCATGGGCTTAAAAGTGAAATTGATCCAAAGAAACTAGACCCTATCGGCGAGAAATTTGATGGCTATCAATCAATTGTTGCGTGGTACTGCTGGCGCGCCTTGGAAAAAGAGCCGACACAAATCTAGGTAGATCTAAGTAGGTCTAGTTGTAAGTAGATCCCGTTAGCTACGCTTAAACCCGGCTATACAAAAATAGGAAATGCCACACCCGTGGATGAATGGCAGTCATAACCATTTGGGTTCTTCTCGAGGTAGCGCTGATGATATTCCTCAGCTTCCCAATACGTATGTCCTTCTGCTTCTTGAATCTCTGTACAAATTTTCCCGAGATCACTCTTTGCAAGTTCTTGTTCATAAGTATCACGAGTATTCACGGCTTCAATCATCTGCTCCGGCGTAGTTACATAGATTGCACTTCGATACTGCGTACCGACATCTCCACCTTGACGATTGAGCGAAGTAGGATCATGCATCACCCAAAACTCTTGAAGTAATCGCGTATAAGAAATAACGGAAGGGTCGAAAATAACTTTTACCATTTCAGCATGACCGGTTGTGCCGGTGCAGACTTCTTTATACGTGGGATCTGACTTAGTGCCACCCATGTATCCAACTGATGTCTCTAGTACACCCGGCATCTGCCATAAGCGTCGCTCGGCTCCCCAAAAACAACCTGTAGCGAAATATGCAATTTCATGAGTGGTAGCGGTTCTCTCGGTCATGTCGGTAATTCTGCCACTTTCCAATAGAGTTGGTTACTGGCGACAATTTCGCCCTCGTAGCTCAGGGGATAGAGCACTGCCCTCCGGAGGCAGGTGCGCAGGTTCGATTCCTGCCGAGGGCACTTCTTTCTTGCTACCTCTTGCTACCTCTTAAGACGGCTTTCGGCCATTTAAAGCCATCGTTGATAGCGGGACCGTTGAGTCGTCAACTAGAAATAAATCACACTAAAAACTTTAAGAAAGTAGGAATCTTTTACGTTTCACCCTTGTTATGCAGTGTGATACGCGAGAGAATGACCCGTGCGCTTCTCCTTGAAGTGCGTAATTTTTGGTAAAAGTACGAGAAATGTAGGAAGTAGATGCAGCGCTGCATCAAGGAGCGCTTCTGGGACTTATCTCGATAAGTTTGCCATTTTTCAAGCTGACAGTTCGACCCCCCGAACCGCAGCAGTTGATTTTTTAAGGAGACTTGGGCCATGGATTGGCGACATCAGTCGGCTTGCCGAGACGAAGATCCAGAGCTCTTTTTCCCTATCGGAAATACGGGGCCTGCGATTGCCCAGATTGAAGAAGCGAAAAAAGTTTGTAATCGCTGCATCGTCAAAGACCCTTGCCTAGCTTGGGCTATCGAATCCGGCCAAGATGCAGGCGTTTGGGGTGGTCTCTCAGAAGACGAGCGCCGAGCCATGAAGCGTCGTGCTGCACGTAATAGGGCCCGAATGATGGAGCAACAACAGCAGTTCTAATCGCAATCGATTTATACTCGCTTAATTGTCGATTTGCCCTCGATTAGTTCTGGACTAGTTCTCGACTTAAATGTGAATTACTCGAGTTCTCCCAAGAGCTTAAATGGACCATCGTTTGCAATTTGTCCTTGGCGGCTATACATCTCTAATTTTGCACGAGTGTCAGCAATATCAAGATTGCGCATTGTCAGCTGACCAATTCGATCAGTTGGTCCAAATGCCGCATCTTCCATGCGTTCCATCGACAACTTATCTGGATGATATGAAAGTTCAGGTCCAGTCGTGTTGATGACGCTGTAATCATCTCCCCGGCGAAGGCGAAGAGTAACTTCACCAGTGACTGCGGATGCAACCCAACGTTGAAGAGACTCGCGAAGCATGAGCGCCTGTGGATCAAACCAGCGACCCTCGTAGAGCAAGCGGCCTAAGCGACGACCTTCGGCATGATAATTAGCAATCGTATCCTCATTGTGAATTGCTGAAATTAAACGCTCATATGCAATAAAGAGAAGTGCCATACCTGGTGCTTCATAGATACCACGGGATTTTGCTTCAATAATTCTATTTTCAATTTGATCAGCCATACCAAGGCCATGGCGTCCACCAATTTTATTAGCTTCATCCATTAATTTCACAACATCATCAAACGATTTTCCGTTGATGGATACTGGTCGACCTTGCGAGAACGCAATTTTTACATCTTCGGTTTCAATCGTTACCGATGGATCCCAGAATTTAACACCCATTATCGGTTGCACAATTTCAATTGATGCATCTAGATTTTCTAGGTCTTTGGCTTCATGCGTAGCACCTAAAATATTTGCATCTGTGGAGTACGCCTTTTCTACGCTATCGCGATAAGGCAATTTATTTGCTACAAGCCACTCTGACATTTCTTTACGACCACCAAGTTCGCGAACAAAATCAGCATCAAGCCATGGCTTATAAATACGCAACTTTGGATTCGCAAGCAGGCCGTAACGATAAAAGCGTTCAATATCATTACCTTTATAGGTAGAACCATCGCCCCAAATAGAAACATCATCCTTTAACATCGCACGGACTAGAAGCGTTCCTGTTACAGCGCGACCAAGAGGAGTGGTATTGAAATATTGCTTTCCACCGGATCGAATATGAAATGCTCCGCACGCAATTGCAACCAGACCTTCTTCTACCAACGGTTCTTTGCAATCAACTAAACGCGCACCTTCCGCTCCGTAGGCTTTGGCCCTATCTGGAACTGAAGCAATATCCGGCTCGTCATACTGACCAAGATCTGCCGTATACGTAAATGGAATTGCACCTTTGGCGCGCATCCATGCAACTGCAACTGAAGTGTCTAGCCCACCAGAGAAAGCGATACCTACCCGCTCGCCAACTGGTAAGGAAGCCAGGACTTTGCTGCCCGTGTTTGCAGAAGCACCTGAATTGGAGCCATTAGAAGAGGATGCAGAACTCATTGGCTAAGCGTAATGCGTCAGCAGACTTCATATTCACAGTTACTACACAGCCAAAAATCCTAGATGAGAACCCTAGTAAATTCGCTACAGCCTTACTCTTCTGCCTATGAAAACTCACTTTGTTAGTAAGCCTCGTCTGACCAAATCGCTCAAGGTCGCGTCGGCAATCCTTGCAGTCGGAGCAATGGTGATCTCGACAACGACCTTAACTTCCGCGGCCCAAGCAGCTACCAAGACGACTGCTAAGCCAGCTACTAAACCCGCAACTAAGCCCGCAACTAAGCCGAGCATTGGAACGGCACGCCCTGGGATTGCCGGTTCTGGAGCGGAAGGCCGTCAAGCTGATCCTGCTAGAGCAGCAGCGTTCGCGAAATATCAAAAATGTTTAACAGACACTGGAGTTGCGCTACCTAACTTTGCGAGTCGCGGATTCGCAGGTGGCGGTGCTGGTAGACCAGGGATGGGAGATGACAATGCAGTTCGACCATCAGGTGCACCGGTTCCACCGGGTACATCGGGTACAACAGGTGCAACGGGTTCCCGTCCTTCGAATTTTCCAGCGACTCCACCAACTTTAACTGCACAGCAGCAAGCAGCACTAAATAGTTGCGCCTCACTTCGCCCAACGTTTGGTCGCGGGAATAGACCTGGCGGATTCAATCCAAATGGTGCTAATCCTGCTAATCCTGCTAATCCAATGAAGCCAGCTAATCCAATGAAGCCAGCTAAACCAGTACCTTCAAAAGTTGCGAAAAAGCCAACTGCACCTCGCGTCGGTGGCGCTGCATACATTGCCTGCCTTAATGCAAAGGGCGTTAACGTGAAGAGTTCAGCAGATATTGCCGGCCTAGATAAGGCTAGTCCGAAAATTGCTTCAGCACTTGCCGCTTGCGCCAAGAAGTAATTCAGGTACGTAATCTCGATGAAATAGTTTTAGACACTTTCACTATCCCGGAAGTGGGCTAAATCTACTGATTTGATCCATGAGTTTAAATCCTGCGAAGGCGCACATTCGATAACTGATGTGCGCCAATAGCGATTTTGGCTCTCTGATTCTGTATTTGTAGTCGTTTCTCTTCCACTTAAAATTCCCTGACTCATGATTCTTTGGCCCATGATTCTTTGGCTTAGAGTGATTGCTGCAGCTTCGTCAGCGCGTACGGCAATCCAGAAGCCACTTTGCGAGATCCGTGAATAGAATTCGCCACTTCGCATATTTTTGGTAATAAGACGGGCCATCTCAATTAGTTTGGCGCTTGTTACATTGGCGGAATCACGCGCTTGTATGGAAAGAATCGAAATGGGTCGCATCTCTCTCAAGGCGTTGGAATGCTCTCTCTTCACGTTCTCAAGAAACATCGAAGGCGCAGGTGAATGGGTAAGTGAATCCACTTCCCCATTATTCGAAAATTCTAGATGACTCATAAATATAGAGATCTCATTCATTGAAATTAGCGGCTATTCTTTATACGTGGAAGAGAACCAACACTCCCAAGATGGATTCCCTCCATTAGTAGAATTTTCGCGCCGCGGTGCGCGACGGTTGTTACAACTTGAATCAATACTTCTACTACTCCTGGCTCTCTATCTATCGACTTCCGCCATCTTTAAAAAAATTAGCGCTCCTGGCGCCCTAGCCGGAGAAATTTCATTCTCACTCTTTGCAGCGATCGGATTATTCATCTGCTCTCGGGCATTTGCGCAACGAAAAGCATATGGACGAGCCCCAGCCCTGCTAGCCAATCTAATTGCCCTTGGGGTTGCCTACTTTATGATTTCGGGCAAGCTCATCTGGGTAGGTACTTTGGTAGCGCTGCTTGCGATGGTGACTGCCCTGTGCGCGCTCCTCGGCTATTCGGAGTAAAGCTTTAATGCTTCCGTGGCTGTGAACGGCCTCATATAACGGTGAACGAAGGTCAATGAAGGTGACTGGCCTTAACGCAGATGGGGGAAATTTGATGGCTATGCGACACTTCTCGCCCGTCTCGCAAGTCTCACATGTCTGGCAATTATCACATTTCTCACATTTCTCACATACTGACTAACTATGACCCCACGCACGAATATGCCTAGGATTAGCCCTGACGCAAAGGAGCTCATGTAAGTGTCGGCCCACGAATCAAGTGCAGGAAGTAATTCTCCCGCGAATCATTTTGGTGGATCATTCGGCCCCAACGAGTGGTTGGTTGATGAGATGTACCAACGTTTTCTTGAAGATCCAACTTCTGTTGATGCGGCTTGGCACGAATTCTTCTCTGATTATGCAACGTCTACTTCCAATGGAATTTCAGCAACGATTCAATCAAAAATAAATTCTTTGCCACCGCTGGGCGGTGCGCCGCGAGGTGGAACTCCCCCGCTTCCAAAGGCTGCGGCTAGCGCTCCGCAAACATCCAATATTGTTTCGCAACCTTCGCAACCTTCGCAACCTTCGCAAGAAGTAGCCGCACAGACGCAACCGATTCAGGTTTCGAATGTTCCAAATTCTGTAACTTCTGCAACTTCTGCAACTTCTGCAACCCCCGTGGCCCCTGCGAGTGAAAAAATGAAGACTCCTACTGAACCAGGACGTCAAACTCCAGCAGATCCTGTTGTTAAACCAATTCCTACTCTTACTACTCCTGGTGCTTCAAGTGCCGAACCGATTCGCGGAGTAGCTGCGCGGGTTGTGCAGAGCATGGAAGCGTCACTCACTGTCCCAACAGCAACTTCAGTTCGCGCAGTACCTGCAAAACTCATGATTGATAATCGAACCGTTATTAATAATCATTTGAAGCGTGCACGCGGTGGAAAAGTGTCATTCACTCATTTGATTGGGTATGCACTTATCAAGGCTATGCGACAGATGCCAGAGATGAATTATTTCTTTACCGAAGTAGAAGGTAAGCCAGCGCTGGGCAAGCCAGAACATATCAACCTTGGAATTGCTATTGACTTCACAAAACCAAACGGTGAACGTCAACTTCTAGTTCCTTCGATCAAGGGTTGCGAAGATTTAGATTTCGGGCAATTTTGGGCCTCCTACGAAGATACTGTCCGCAAGGCGCGTAATGGACAGCTAACCGTTGATGATTTCGCAGGGACCACTGTTTCACTTACAAACCCCGGCACAATTGGAACTGTTCACTCTGTTCCGCGATTGGTCCAAGGTCAAGGCTTGATTCTTGGCGTCGGTGCTATGGATTATCCAGCCGAATTTCAAGGCGCATCCGAAGAAACTCTCGCACAACTTGCCATCAGCAAAGTTGTCACACTTACTAGCACCTACGACCACAGAATTATTCAAGGCGCGACATCCGGAGATTTCCTCCGCCGTATTCATAATATTTTATTGGGTGAAGATAATTTCTACGATGAGATTTTTGCAGCCCTAAGAATTCCTTATGTACCAATACGTTGGACTCAGGATTTTCAATTCACCAAAGGTGATCAGATTTCCAAAGAGACACGCGTTCAAGAATTGATTCGCGCCTATCGAACTAACGGCCACTTAATGGCAGATATTGATCCACTCGCATACGAACAACGAAGTCACCCTGACCTTGACGTCCTCACACATGGCCTCTCACTTTGGGATCTTGACCGCGAATTCCCAACTGGTGGCTTTGGTGGAAAGCCGTTCTTGCCTCTCCGCAAAATTCTAGGACTCCTGCGTGATTCCTACTGCCGAACAATTGGCATTGAATATATGTATATGGAGAATCCGGAAGAACGCACATGGATTCAAAGCCATGTTGAATTGGGTGCAACAAAGACTCCTAGAGAAGAACAGCTGCGCATTCTTTACAAGCTCAACAGCGCAGAAGCATTCGAAACCTTCCTGCACACCAAGTTTGTCGGTCAGAAACGCTTCTCCCTCGAAGGTGGCGAATCGGTTATCCCACTTCTCGATGCAATTATCGCTGGCGCTGCAGATGAAAAATTAGAAGAAGTTTGCATTGGAATGTCTCACCGTGGTCGCCTTAATGTCCTTGCGAATATTGGTGGAAAAAATATTGGGCAAATTTTCCAAGAATTCGAAGGTCACTATCACGATAACCAAGTGCATGGCTCTGGCGATGTGAAATACCACCTTGGAACCAAGGGATTATTTACTTCACCAACAGGCTCACAAATCGGAGTCTATTTAGCCGCAAATCCTTCTCACCTAGAAGCGGTTAATCCTGTTCTAGAAGGAATTGTTCGCGCGAAGCAAGATCGTCTCAATGTAAAAGAGGTTTACTCGGTATTGCCGATTCTTGTCCATGGAGATGCCGCATTCGCTGGTCAAGGAATCGTCTCTGAAACGCTATCGCTCTCACTGCTTAAGGGATATCGCGTTGGCGGAACAATCCACGTTGTCATAAACAACCAGGTTGGATTCACTACCTCCCCTGACGCATCGCGCTCTTCTCGTTACTCAACAGATATTGCAAAAATGATTCAAGCCCCGGTTTTCCACGTTAATGGGGATGACCCAGAATCAGTGGTACGTGTAGCTCACTTGGCCTACCAATATCGTCAAACATTTAATAAAGATGTTGTTATCGACATGGTTTGCTACCGCCGACGAGGTCACAACGAAGGCGATGAACCAAGTTTCACTCAACCGCAAATGTATAAACTCATTGAACAGAAGCGAAGCACGCGTAAGCTTTATACCGAAGCCCTTATCGGCCGCGGTGACATTACCGTGGAGGAAGCCGAAGATGTTCTGCGCGATTACCAGTCACAACTAGATGGCTCATTTAATGCCGTCCATAACGTTGAACCTGATACAGATCCGAATTTCAAAGAACCGATGCCGCAAGAAGCAAATGAAATAAACACGGCTGTTTCAGCAGACATTCTTCACCGCATTGCCGCTACCCAAATTTCTGCTCCTGCGGGTTTTGTTATGCATCCAAAATTAGCTCCACAGCTTGCCAAGCGCAACGATATGTTGACTGAGGGAACTGTTGATTGGGCTACTGGAGAAATGCTAGCTCTTGGATCTCTTCTTCTTGAAGGACATCCAATTCGCATGGCGGGTCAAGATATTCGCCGTGGAACTTTTTCAAATCGTCACGCAGTGATTATCGATCAGAATGATGGATCTGAATGGACTCCGCTTCGCGATTTGATAAGTAGTGAAAACCAATTCTTTATCTTCGACTCACTCCTTTCAGAGTATGCAGCTTTGGGCTTTGAATATGGCTATTCAGTTGAGCGTCCAGAAGCTCTCACGGTTTGGGAAGCGCAATTTGGTGACTTTGTTAACGGTGCCCAAACAATTATTGATGAATTTATCTCATCCTCATTACAGAAATGGGGTGAGCGTTCAGGTGTAGTAATGCTTCTTCCGCACGGGTATGAAGGTCAAGGACCTGATCATTCCTCAGCCCGAATAGAACGTTTCTTGTCTTTGGCTGCCGAGCAAAATATGACAATTGCTCAACCATCATCTCCGGCTCAGTATTTTCACCTACTGCGTTGGCATATGAAAAATAGCGCACGTCGTCCGATGATTATTTTTGAGCCGAAATCAATGCTTCGCCTCAAGGCTGCAGCATCAGGATTAAATGACTTCACAACCAGCTATTTCCGCCCGGTGATGTCTGATCCAACGGTTACAAATGCAACTCGGGTAATTTTCTGTTCTGGAAAAATTTATTATGACCTAATTGCGCAGCGTGAGAAACTGGGAGAAAGTTCAACAGCAATTATTCGAGTTGAATTACTTTACCCACTCCCTGTTACACAAATTGTTGAAGAAGCAAATAAACATCCGAATGCAAATTTGCTGTGGGTCCAAGATGAACCAGCTAACCAAGGCGCATACCCATACATCGCACTTCGTACCCAAGCAGCACTCGGAGAGCGCACGCTACGACGTGTTTCAAGGCGTGCAACTGCAAGTCCTGCAACTGGAAGCCATCATCTCCATGAGGAAGAGCAGCATGCTTTGATTATGGAAGCGTTCACAAGATAACTTTAGGTTGAGCCAGTTTTAGGTTGAGCTAGTTTTTACTTTCTAATGGCCACAGCGACAATTTCATGTGGTTGGAGATAACCCCATTTACGAGAATCTGTTGATGCTTCTAAGTTATCGCCTTCTACCCAGATCCCCTGTGAATCCACCTTGGTCACGCGCTTGATAAAGAAAATTCCCGGGTAGCTATCACGGACAACCAGCACAATTCTTCCTAACAAGACTGCTGGTTTTGTGAGAAGACGCTCGTTGGTTGGAGCACCTTGAAATAGGAGAATCCGACCGTCTCGATATTTGGGAAGCATTGAATCCCCTGAGATCTTGACCCGGCGGAGCGGGAAGCGAATGGGCAGGAGTGACATAGGAGTAGTAGTCTCACATACGTAGGTTTCAAATTTAAAGGAGAGATTCATGAAGTTCTTCGAAAAGTCAGTCATCGCTCTAGCTCACTGCGATCTTCCATGCGGTGTCTACGACCCATCACAAGCAAAGATTGAAGCCCAATCGGTTAAGGCCGCAATGGAAAAATATGCTGCCTCAACAGACGCGGATTTCAAGTCTCGCGCCGTAGCAGTCAAAGAAGAGCGCTCAGAAATGGTCAAGCACCACCTCTGGGTTCTTTGGACAGATTATTTCAAGCCACCTCACTTTGAGGCATACCCACAACTTCACGCACTTTTCAATGAGGCAACAAAGCTTGCTGGTGCCGGTGGCACTAAGGGAACAAATGATGTTGCCGTAGCTGACAAGCTACTTGGAAAGATTGAAGAAATTTCGGAAATATTCTGGGCAACTAAGAAGTAATTCTTTCAGCGGCAATTCTTGCCATGTAGGAAACTCGATCCACCAATCGCCGCTGCACTTCTGCAGTGGCGATTGTTTTATTTGAATTAGTAACTTGTGATTCAAAAGTAAAAAGATCACCATTTATTTCGATACAGCGGGCATGCGCTCGGAGCTCTTCCCCCACCGTGACTGTGGTCATAATTTCTAAGGATATTTTTACCGACTGAGTAGTCTCTCCGATTTCAAGAAGATCGATTACCGCTGCGCTACATGCACTTTCAATAACACTCTGAATCGCACTTGATGAAACCACAGACAGATCGTTGATTCCCATAGCGACAGATGTGTCACCCGGACGAACTGACATGGATGCCATGCCAACGCAACCAAGTGCTTTTTCGAAATCCATACCTTTAAAGTACCCCGAAGTGATTCAATCCGTGGGATTTACTCTTCATCAACCTCAAAATGATGGGTGATTTCAGTTGTTTCAATCTCAATGCGCGTCTCTACTCCATCAACGCTAAATTCGGTACGACTATATTGAGTGACAACGTGAGTCGATAGCGCCGAAGGCATTCCAAAGAACTGAGATTGCATCTCTTGCGCAAGTTGCCCAGTCTGCACATAAATTTTCTCTGTTAGTGATTCAGGCGCCTCTTCACAACAAGAACTAGCCAAAAGTGATTTTAGTTTGCCTAGAACTGACTTTTCATGCACTAATTCTTCATTGCAAGGCGGACACTCTTCAAAATGAATTTCAATCTGCTGAATTTGATCCTGATCTTGAATTTCATGATCAATAAACAGCACGAGAGAGTGAAGAACTTCATTACATGGGGTTGTGTGTGATTCACCGCAACTCATTTCTCTCCCCCCTTCACATTAGTGAAGCCGCGATTTTTCGCGTAGTCAGCCAGAGATTCTCGAAGTAACTTGCGTCCACGATGAAGGCGAGACATTACTGTTCCAGTTGGAACTCCGACTATGTCAGCAATTTCCTTATACGAAAAACCCTCAACATCAGCCAGATAAACAGCCATCCGAAATTCTTCAGGCATTTGCGCAAGCGCATTCTTGATATCTAAATCTGCAATTCCTTCAAGGACTTCGTCTTCGGCACTTTTACCTTGATCACTCGTGTGTGAAGCAGACTCGTACAATTGCCAGTCTTCAACTTCACCGGCATTAGATTGCAATGGCCGACGTTGATCTTTTCGATAATTATTTATAAAAGTAGTAGTAAGGATTCGGTATAACCAAGCTTTTAGATTTGTGCCTTCTTGAAATTGATGAAAAGAAACAAAAGCTTTCGCATAGGTATCTTGAACTAAATCTTCAGCGTCAGATGGATTCTTTGTATAGCGCATTGCAGCTGCGTAAAGTTGATTTGTATATTGCATCGCATCACGTTCAAA
>CAILYP010000117.1:0-1867 GCA_903838475.1 uncultured Actinomycetes bacterium
AGTTCCACTGTAGCCATTTGCAGTTGTGACTGTTTTAACTGGAGTGGCGCCGCTAACAGGTGCGGTAACTCCGCCAATAGCTGCTACTGAAATTACCGTTGGGGCACCTCCGCTGGAGGAGCTCCAACTCGCAACTGTTGTGTTGTCCCAAGATATATTATCTATAAAAGCGGTATATACACCTTTAGGAAAAGTTAGGGACCCTAAACCAGCAGATCCCGTCGGACAGCTTTGTGATGAAATTGTCTGAGTAAGAGAGTTAGCCGGGATAGTATATTGGAGAGTTACAACAGGGCTAGTTGTACAAGTCAAAGAAACTAGTGTATCTGCTGTTAACCCTCTGACATCAAAAGAAATGTGTTGTGGGTTTCCAGTAATTGCTGTGAAGTTTATAGAGAGAATTGATTCCGCATTACTTGATCTATTAATTGCACAATTACCACCATTTGTAGAATCAATTGAAAGGCCATGATTTGCCGAAGTTGTAACAGGATCACCAGTGGCTGTATCCGCAGTGACCGTAATACCATTAGTGCCACCAGTCGGAGCTACGCAAGTTCCAGATCCAAAAGTTTCAGGGCCTCCGGAACTGGCTGCTTGTACTTTTGGTAATACGAAATTACTTAATAAAATAATAATTGCAAAAAAAGGTACTATCTTGTTTAATTGAAACTTAAGTAAAGAAACCGGGGAAGGGTTTTTCAATCATCACCCTCTCCGCAAACCACTTAGCGAATCAGGCTGCCCAGGGGTTGGCACTCATTGAAATAAGGGGGCTATCCCTCATTTCTAATTGTCGCACATAACCCCCAGGAATCACCCAGATATCTCGTTTTTTAGGGCTAGACGAAATTTAAGACGCCTATTTCGTGCGTAAAGTTGAAAATAGAATCCTGGCCTGGACAATTTTAACGCCTCGACCTTCCCAACTAATCAGTTCTTAAAAAACCGCCAGTAAAAGGCGCCAAAGAAAAGCACAATGCCCACATTAGCTGCCAACCGCTCCAACGTGTGATTTCTAAAAAATAAAACATCAACTAAAACAATTGCGATAATCATCACCGTGACAAAAAGGATATTTCCAAGTTTCATAATGGGCGCAACAATATATCCATAAATCCAGTTATGACTAATAGAATTGCAATTGCGATGCTCGCTTTGCGACCCATACGTTGTGGAAGTCCGAGTGTGCCTTGCGCAATATCTAATTCCAAATCCTTGAGAACGTTTAGGAAGTGGAATGCGGTGGCAAATAGTGCAAATCCTAGGTAGATCCACGTCGGTGGTTGCTTCCCAACCGCTTCACAAACCGCCCAAGGTAAAGCGCCAAATGAAAAGATATACGGGATTGGTGAAAGTACAGTTCGCTTTAGCTTTAGGTTGTAAAGGGTTGCACTGAGTAAGCCAAGAAAATGTATCCCAGTACCCTTAATTCCAAGTGGTCCGGCTAAGGACAAAATCAAAGTAAAGAATGTGGCGAGAGCAATACACCTCTTGAGTAGCGATTGGGATAGTTCCCCAGACACCAATGGTTTCTTTAGCCTTGCCGCCGCCTTATCGAGCGGATAATCAATTAGGTCATTGGTCCAACCAACAACGAACTGTCCCGCAAGGATTGCCAATGCGACTTCAAGGGATTCAAGAATTGAAAATTGAGTCGTGGCCAAAATAAACGAAATCGATACGACAAGAACCGTTGGACCAAAATGCGAGGCACGTAAGAGGCTTCGTATGATTTCTATTTTCCAACTCGCTTTAAGGGATTACTCGGAAGCAATTACATCCCCAACGACCTTAACCTGGAAATCGAGTTGATTCAGATCATTATTCTCCATAAAAACCGTGGCAGCATCTGTAATCAAATCAA
>CAILYP010000118.1:0-8786 GCA_903838475.1 uncultured Actinomycetes bacterium
ATGCTGGTTTAGTTCCAATTATGCAAGAACACACAACTGCGACTACAAATACCGTCGTGATCTCAGTCACTAACTACGACAGTCACTTTACTTTTACTCCAACCTTTTCAACGTCTACACAACATAATCCAGGCGTCCAAGCAGTTACGGTTACGGCTGGAACTCCAAATGGCCTGATCCTTCCAATTACTGTAAACAACCTGCTTGCAAGTGAATCTGCGACGGTAACTGTTACGACCACACGCAATGGTTTTACAGCGGCTTCGGCGACAAAGACTGTTGGCGCCACAGCTGGTGGGGCGCTCGTAGCTACCTTTGGAAATATTGTTTCAACTAGCGACGGCTTCACTGTAAATATGACTAATTACAGTTCACTTTATTCACTTGCAATCACAACAAGCGCTGGTTCAGTCGCACAAGGCACGCCATCTGTGTCCACTCTGCCACTAACAGTTTCAGGTTTAACAACTGGACAAAGTGCAACCGTAACAATTGTTGCTACTCGTACTGGTTATACCGATGGAAGTTCAAGCGTTGTTGGAAATGCAACACTGGGCGGAGCATTAACTCCAACTCTTGACTCTGCATCAGGAACGTCAACTGGATTTACATTCAACGTTAAGAATTACGATCCTGCCTACCAATATGTGGCAACTACCAACAACGGTTCTGTTGTCTCAGGAACTCCAAGCGGCGGCAATCTTCCATTCACTGTCAGTGGTTTAAATCTTGGCCAGAGCGCAACGGTAACTGTTACCGCTACAAAGGCTGGAACAGCACCGGGAAGTGCAACCGTCTCTGGAACTGCAAATCCACTGAAATCAGGCGGAACTATTACAGTTGTTGGAACTCCAAGTTCATCAAGTGCCGGATCCCAAATAGCCTTAAGTATCACCTCGACAACTGCCGCAACCGGAACCGTCACCTATTCAACAAATACCGCTAACTGTTTTATTAACGGAAGTTATCTAACAGCAACGACAGGCGTAACCTGTTCCGTTGTAGCGGTTCAAGCTTCAGATGGAAATTTTGCAGCTGCAACTTCATCTGCCGCAACATTTGTTTTCGCAGCCACAAATCCTGCACTTACTCCACAAGCGACTCTTACTCTCAGTGGCAGCGCTGGTTCGGTAACCGTTGGATCAACAATCACGCTCAGCGTCTCTGGCGGAACCGGAAATGGTCAAGTTTATTACTACACCGATACAGCTGGATGTTCTATCAGTACCAATGTTCTCTCGGCATCTAGAGCTGGTACTTGTAATGTGATTGCAATCAAGGTTGCCGACACTACCTATGCAGGAACATCATCTGCACCAATTAGCTTTGTATTTAACGCATCCAATCTGCTAAATCAGTCGCCACTGAGCATTGCAGGGTCACCTACCACGACAACTGTTGGTTCAACCATTGCGTTGACCCGAGTTGGTGGTTCTGGAAATGGTGCAGTCACATTTAGCACTAATACAACAAACGTTTGTTCAATCAACGGAACTACTTTGACCGCGCTCGTAGCTGGCGCTTGCGTTGTAGTTGTAACAAAAGCATCTGATGGAATTTATGGCCTGTCAACAGGTAACTCAACGTTCAATATTACGAATGTAATTGATATCGGAAACTTTGCATTCACTAACGGAGTCTTCTCCAATGTCGCTGGAACAACTGTTAATTTAATTGCAGCAGGCGGCCCTGGAACAGGCAAAGTTACCTATGCCACTACAACCGCTGGTTGTTTAGTTCGCGGTGCGGTTCTAACTGTTACTGCAGCGCCAGTAAATTGTTCAGTTTCAGCGATTAAGGCCGCTTCTGCTGGAAACCCATCTGCGCTGACAATCGGGGCAACATTCGCATTCACGGTTCGTCCACAAGCAGCACTTAGAATTTCAAATGCCGTTAAAACTGGCTTGGCCCATACATCGAGAATTACCCTGACAGCCGCTGGTGGATCTGGTACTGGTGCGATTGTTTACACAGTTACTGGAAATGGATGTTCTGTAGGAGGAGCAACTCTTACTTCTACCGGAGCCACAACTTGTACCGTCACGGCAACAAAGGCAGCAAGCTCGATCTATTCCAGCACTACTGCTGTCTCAGACTTTGTATTTACATCTTAATCCTTAGTTTTTCACTGGGAGGTATTAAGGTTCCATGGTGAAGTCTTATGAGAAAGTAATCGCTGCAGTTTGTGTTCTGGCCTTTTCATTCTCCTTTACACCAACTTCTCATGCCGCAACCCCCAAGCCAAGACCTTCGGTAACCAGCATTTCTGCGAAGTTGAAAGTAGTACCTAAAGGAACAACCGCACCAGATTATGGAATTGTTTTCAATTTTGCCGGCAATGAGCACATAGATATTTGGGAAGATTTCCAATGTGCAAACTGTGCCAAGTTTGAGAGTACAAATAAGGATTTCCTAGATAAAATCATAAGGGATGGCAAAATTAAAGTTACCTACCATGTGCTCTCTTTTCTGGGTGCGGACTCGGTTATTCTCGCGAATGCTGCGGGATGCGCAGCGGATGAAGGGAAATTTGCTGTTGCAAGAGATCAATTCTTTGCGCTTCAATCCGCTACAAAGAACTCTGGAGTTTGGACCAACTCTTATTTACTACAAAAGCTGGCCGATGTCGGGATCTCGTCAGCGCGCTTTGTTAAGTGTATAAAGAGTAATAAATACCTGGCGTGGGTTAGTGCCGTAGAAAACACTTCGACACATAATAAAATTATGGCGGCGCCAACAATTTTGATTGATGGCCGAGAAATTAATCGCACGACAGATTATTTCAATTCTGCGGCTTTTCAAGCGGTCGTTGAGAATCCAGCAAGCATCGTTGCGCCGACCCCAAAGCCCACACCGTCAGCGTATAAATTGAATTTTTCTGTAAGTAAAATTTATGGAGTTGAACCTGTGATCGGGAAGCCATCAGGCCCCGCTCCAACGACCCTCGGTATTGGCGATTTGATAGTCGGCACTGGAAATCAGATCCAAAGTGCACAAACTGTAACTGTGCAATATGTCTTAATGGAATGGACCAGTGGCCAGGTTTTAGAATCATCCTGGAAGAGCGCACCATTTACTAGTTCTCTCGCAAATGTAATTCCAGGTTGGCAACAAGGTTTAATTGGAATGAAAGTTGGCGGGCGCAGAATTCTAATCATTCCACCTGATCTTGCATATGGTGCTACAGGATCCGGTTCGGTTGGCCCTAATCAAACTCTTGTTTTCGTGATTGATCTATTGGCGGTGGGGAAGTGAGAAAGTTAGCGACCAGAGTATTATCTTCAATGACTGCATCACTACTTCTGTTTGGTGCTTTTACGACGACTGCGAACGCTACACCTCCTGCTTTAACAGGACTGACTCTATCTTCAGGAACGCTTTCGCCGATTTTTTCAGGTGCCGTTTCCAATTACACTCTACTTCTGGCTCCTAACTTGGCGTCGCTATCGATCACTCCGACAGGCGCTGGAAGCACAATAACTGTCGCAGACGTTGCTGTAACAAGTGGATCGTCAATATCATTGACATTAGCTGCCGGACAAAAAAGTATCTCGATAGTTTCAACCGCTTCGGGCACCAGCGCCACCTATACGTTAAATATTGCGCATAACGTTGGTTTAATTCCAACTCTTGCTGGGAAAATTACAACTGACGGAGTTTTGATTTTTAACGTTACAAATTACGACCCCAACTATTCTTGGTCAGCTAGTTCAACAGCGGGTAGTGCAGTCATCGATTCCACTGGAAATGTAAGAGTAACTGGAATTCCACAAGGCACCGCGGCGACCGTTACCGTTACAACATCTAGAGATGACTACACCTCCAAAAGCGCGACGATATTAAGCGATGTAATTCCAATAGTGACAAAAGCAGCTTTAACTCCGACCTTTTCAGCGCCGGTACCCTCGGCATCTGGTTTCACTGTTAATTTTACAAACTATGACAGTGCTTTTAACTTAGTAATCAAAACGAATACTGGGCAGGTAACTTCTGGATCGCCAAGTGGTTCGACATTGCCGCTCACAGTTACCGGGCTCACCACAGGTCAGAGCGCCACAATTACAATTACCACTTCTAGAAGTGGTTACTACAACGGCACCGGAACAGTTGTTGGAAGTTCGACAGCAGGGGCTGGACTTACACCAACGTTCTCTACGGTTAATCCAAGCAATACTGGTTTCACATTATCTGTCACCAATTACAACAGCGCATACACGTATAACGTAACCACTTCATCGGGGACGATTGCAAAAGGCGTTGCTTCAGGATCAAACTTACCTTTAACAGTCTCTGGATTAATTGCCGGACAAAGTGCCACTGTCACAGTTTCAACGGTTCGGACTGGTTATACGACTGTTAGCGCCACTGTTTCTGGAACAGCTAGTACTGGTGGTGCTTTAAATCCAACCTTTGGAACTCCAGTTTCAAACTCTGCAGGATTTAGCGCGAACATGACAAATTATGATTCTAAATTTACATATAGCGCTTCCAGTACCACAGGAACTGCGACATTAAATAACGCCGGTACGGTTACGGTTTCAGGACTAACTCCTGGTACCAGTGCCACAGTTACAGTTACGACCTCAAGAACTGGTTATTTAAGTGGTTCAGGATCAGTAACTGGGAATCCACTCACCGGAACCGCGCTTAACCCGATCATAGGTTCGCAAACCATTACTCCAACTGGCCTAAGTTTCCAGGTATCAAATTACGACCCGAAATTTATTTGGGCTGTAACAACAACCTTAGGCAGTGCAACAATTGGATCCACTGGTCTCGTAACGCTAGCTGGATTGACTCCAGGAAGTTCCTTCTCATTTACAGTCACCACAACTCGTACTGGTTTTAACAATGGAACAGCAACTAAGAATGTGAACACGCCAATAGGAGTTGCCCTCAATCCAGTGTTTGGAGTAGTTACTTCAACTTCAAATGGAATCACAGTGCAAATTACTAATTATGATGCGGCATACCAATGGAATTTATCTTCGACTTCTGGAAATGCGACAGTAGATCAAACTGGTTTAATTACCGTAATCAATATGAATCCAGGAAGCGCCACTTCGGTATCAGTTAAGACATCTCGCACAGGTTATAACTCTGGATTAGGCAATGTGCGGGGGAGCGCGTTGGCTTATGTTGCCCCTGTTCCAACTGCAACTAAGAAACCTCAAGTTTTACCTCAAAAATCCACGGGCCCGGCAAAAGTAATAAATGCTCCAATGCCAAAAACTTCTGTTAAGCCAAAATTCACTCCAACGCCAGCTAAGCCGAGTAAAAATAGGCCGGTAGCACCTAAGAAATCTGGAAGAATGAGCGCAAAGATTATTACCTGTTCAAATGGCACAACCACCAAGCGCATCGTTGGGTATAACCCAAGATGCCCTTCCGGATTTGTGCAGAAAGGTTAAGATGTTCGAGGGGGAGAAGAGAATGTATAGAAATGGTTTTAAAGTCATTTCCGTATTTTGGCTGGCGTTTTCATTTCTTTTTTCTACTTCAGCAATCGCCGCGCCAACCACAATGCCTTACCTCGGTGGAACGCTAGGAAAACTTCAGGCAAATTGGTCAACTTACGGATTCACGAAACAACCAAAATTGACTCAAGAAGAACCTCCTTCAAATGCATTTCAATGTCGTCCACCTGCGCCAAATGATCTAATCCTTTCACAGGAACCTAAATTTAACGCGCCAGTTTCTGCAGATACACAAGTTGTACTCAAGTTGGTCTGCAAACTAACAACCCCACAAAATGCAGTTGTAAAGACGCCCTACTCACCACCTCCAACAAATGCAAAACAGAAAACGACAAGTAAATCGGATACTACGAAAACCGCGTCTAAGAAGGCAAAATTAATTAAAGCTACAATTAAGTGTTACAAGGGAAAGATTTTAAAAACAGTCACTGGTAAGAATCCTGTCTGTCCGTCTGGATATAAGAAGAAATGAAAAAATCGGTTAAATTAAGCGCTCTTGTTATTGGTGTTGCATCGATTCTAATTTCGGTAATTTCAGTTGCGCCAGCGCAGGCCGCAGTAGATTGCTCCAAGGCTCCTGCCTCAAAAACTCCAGCCTGCGTGATCGCAAATCAAAATAAAAATGTCGCTGAAGAAGTAGATGCTTCTGCTGCTGTATCTCAAAAGGCGGCAGGACTAGCTGCGCGTAAAGCCGCCGAGGCAAAGGCTTCAAAAAAGCCAGTAGTGCTTACTACTCCAATCGCCACTGTCTCATCAATTCCTAAACCAACTCCAACAACTTCTAAATCTGCAACCCCAAGCGCAACCCCAAGCGCAACCCCAAGCGCAACGGTTACGCCGACTCTGACGCCCTCTGCAACAGCAGGCCCTGTAAATTCAGCCGCTGGTGTTGTTCACTCCGCAAAGCCTAGAGTTTCACGTACGCCGGTTGTGGTTCGATCGGAAGAACCCGTTCAAGCAGCCCCTGTAGTTTCAACGAAGGCCGCGAAGCCAAAATCTAGCAAGATTGTGAAGATGAAACCTGCGACAAAGAAGAGTATAAAAGCCAAGCCAACGGCGACTACCAAAACTAATTCGACAGGTGGTGTGAAATTTACGTTTTCATGCACAAATGGGTCGAAAATAATTAAAATTACTTCAGTTTCACCAACCTGTCCTTCTGGTTATCACCGGAAATAACTATTTAACTAAGAATTTAACTTTAAAGTTAGAGTTTGCAGGTGTGCATTGCAACACCTCGCCACATGAAGTTCTAGTTGCTGTGAATGTTGCCAAACCCTTTTTCACTGCTTTATAGAACCACTTAATTGTCCCGCATCCACTCCCAGGGTGCTGGCATCCAACAGCCGCAGTTGGACTTGGAGTGACTGGGGCAATTTCACTTGGCTTTACCTGCACAAGGTTCTTAGTTTTGGCGCCATCCCAAAAAGTGGAGTGAAGTACGATCGTTAGAACGGCTCCGGATTTAACAGTGATTGTCTCTCCGTTTTGCGCTTCAGCAATGACTTTTGTGGTGATTGCATGGGAGCTTGTTGATCCCAAAACGAGTAAAGCCGCTAAAGTTGCGATTCCGCTTTTCGAGTAAGAAATCCTCATTAATTAATTTGATTAAACTATTTTAAGGAAGAATGCTCGTGTAGCAGAGAAGCCAGCGCCATCAGTCACGCGAACTGTGTAAGAAGTGGCCGCTAAAGTTGTACTACGAACATTTCCTTTGAGTGCGCCGGTGGTTAAATCAATACTTAGACCAACTGGCAGGGTTCCCGAACTTAGAGAATATGCGTAATTCGCATAAGCCGATCCGTCAGCAGTTACTACCGTTTGAGAGATATTTGTTGCGCTTCTAGTCAAAGAGATTGCAGTTCCAGAAGTTCCATAATTAGTTGTAAGTGTAAGCGCTGGGCTGATTTGAAGATTAAAGGTTTTGGAAATTGAGGATCCAAGGGAATCAGTAATGGAAACTGTTTCAGGTACGACGCCAGAAGTGGCCAGCAAGGTTCCACTTGATGTGATCTGGCCTGTTGTCGCATTTATGCGAAGTCCAGCAACCGCAGGTGAAAGTGAGTATGTGTAAGGCGCTGTTCCCGATGAAGCGGTCACTGGGGTGAAAGCGGCAACTGTTTGCCCAACCATAAGTTGTTTGCTTGGAACAGCAACATTTGCATTTACTGGTGGTGGTGGCGGAGGTAATGCCGAGAAGCATCCGTTACTTACTGGGCTCCAGTTCTGTTGAATCAAATATCTGGAAGAACCAATACTCACATTTGATAATGAATTATTTGATTCGGGAGTTGTGGTTCCAAAGACAAAGTTACATTTATCAGCATTCTCATTTCCACGTGAGTCAAACCAGGCATTTAATTCTGGGTCTGAAACCGCCTCGACTAGCTCGTGCGCTGTCACATTGGCCATCGCATCGCCAGCAGCGTTGCCATGCGGAGAAATGCTCTGCGGTATGCAACCTGCAGTAGAGCCCGGATCCCCAATAAAGGAGTATTTGAATCTTGGCGCAAGTAGATCTGAATAGCCGTGATAGCCACAATAAGTAGTTAAGAAGCCATTCACTGCAACATTGCTACTAGTAAAGATGAAATAAATTCCATTTGCATCAGGTGTTGTTGGGCCAAAAGCACCACTTGCAATTGCCTTTGCAACAACCATTTCAGTTGTTGGATTGCTGAAGGTAATCGTGCCGCTAGAAATTACAGCACTGGTTGGATTTGAGATAGTAATTTGAGTTCCATTCAGAACTGCGGTAACCAAAGTACGGTTTCTAATTCCGCTTCCACTCACGCTTTCACCGACAGAAATCTTTGCGGTATCGCTAACAGTAAGAGTTATTGAAGATGCCGGAGCACTGCCAGTTAAAGTAAAAGTTCCACCATCTAATGAAGTGCCCATAGTCGCATTCATGGATGCACAACCGGCTGAGGTGACGGTATTAGTTACATATTGCTTTCCAGAAATATTTTGATAGTACTGGGTGTTAATTCCATACCAAGCTGAACTTCCAATTCCGGTCAGTAAGTTATTTAGAATTCCAGGAGTAGTTGTCGAACTAGTGTCACCACAAGGACTGGACCAAGAACCGTACCAAAGGCTGTAAACCTTCGGATTAATCATGACTGGCGCTGGTGCATGATAGAGAATTGTTCCGGTTATTGGATTTGCTGCGCGAAGAGCTTTGCCCATTAGTGGCATCTTCTCAATGCTGCCTGTTACTTTCGAAGGCGAATCAGGGGAGTCATGGCGATCTTCGCGGATGTTTCCAGTCTCGCTTGCCGCTACATAATCTTCGGCATGAGCAAA
>CAILYP010000119.1:0-6000 GCA_903838475.1 uncultured Actinomycetes bacterium
GCAATGCGAATGGCGCTAAACGCAATGCGCGGCTTGAGCCCCAACTCTTCAATCAAAGCCTTACGCAGAACTTCCTCGATGCCTTCGTGCGTCCAGTCGCCAACCGATTGCAGACGATCATAAGCAACGGATAAGAGTTTCTTGGACTCTTCATCTGTGATCTTAGACAGTGAGCTCTCTTCGACTTCAAACTCTTTAACGAAGAGGAACTTCAACATTGCTGGAACTTCTGCCAACGTTGCAACTCGCTCCTGAATGATAGGAAGGGCCTTGCCCAATACCGCAAGCTCTTCGGCTGAGCCCGTCAACACCTTGGCTTCTGTTAGAAATGGCAGCGACTTTTCTAGAAAGAGTTCAGGGGAAAGTGCGCGAATCTTGTCACCATTGATTGCTTCAAGCTTCTTCATATCAAAGCGGGCAGGACTTGAATGCACTCTTTCTACGGTAAAGAGCTCGGTCAATTCTTTCATTGTTACATCTTCGCGGTCTTCACCTGGTGACCAACCGAGTAGCGCTAAATAATTACATATTGCTTCAGGCAGAAATCCTCGCTCGCGATACCAAGCAATTGATACTTCACCATTGCGCTTAGAAAGTTTTGCATTGTCTTGACCCATAACAAATGGAAGGTGGGCAAAAAGTGGGTAATCGGCTTCAGGTACACCCATAGCTTGATAGACACGAATCTGACGTGGCGTTGAAGAAAGTAGATCTTCACCTCTAAGCACATGTGAAACTTTCATCATGACATCATCCACCGCTACTGCTAACGTGTAGAGAGGCGAGCCATTGGCGCGCACCAACACAAAATCCGGTACAAAATTATGGTCGAACGTTACTTCTCCGCGAATGAGATCTGTAAATGTTGTGGATCCATCTGGCATCCGCATGCGGACAACTGGAAGACGTCCTTCTGATTTATAGGCAGCAATTTGATCTGCTGATAGATCACGGCAGTGTCCGTTGTAACCCGGAGCTACATTAGCTTTTCGCTGCGCCTCCCGAACTGCTTCTAATTCATCTGCGCTGCAATAACAGTGGTAGGCAAAACCATCTGCGAGAAATTTTGCAGCCCACGTCGCATAAATATCTAATCGTTCTGATTGTAAATACGGACCATATGGACCGCCTACTTCTGGGCCCTCATCCCATGTTAGCCCGAGCCACTTGAGAGTGTCGGCTGCTGCCTGAATATATTCATCTGTTACGCGATCTTTATCGGTGTCTTCAATGCGAAATATAAAAGTTCCACCTGTATGTCTTGCGTAAGCCCAGTCAAAGAGGGCGGTTCGGATGTTGCCGACGTGTAAATCTCCGGTTGGAGATGGCGCAAAACGAACGCGCACTGGTCGGGCTACTGAATTATTTGGCACGGTTACTTACCTTATTCGTTAATGTGCCAATACCTTCGATAGAAATCGAAACTTCGGCACCTTCTGGCATCGGACCAATTCCGGATGGGGTTCCGGTGATGATGACATCGCCAGGGAGCAACGTCATGACTGAAGAAACAAAATTAATAATTGTAGGAACATCGAAAATCATGGAATCCAGCGTTGATGATTGTTTGATCTCGCCATTGACTGTCGCTTGAATTTTCTGGTTGCCAGGCACGAAATCTGTTTCAATCCATGGCCCAAGCGGGCAAAACGAGTCGAAGCCCTTGGCTCTGGTCCATTGGCCATCCTTGCTCTGCAAATCTCTAGCAGTCACATCATTTGCAATGGTGTAGCCAAAAATCACATCATTAACGCGTTCCTTGGGGACGTCTTTGCAGATGCGCGAAATAACGATTGCCAACTCAGCTTCATGGTCAACGCGCTCACTCATGCGAGGCCACTGGATTAAATCATTTGGTCCAATGACAGAAGTGTTTGGCTTAAGAAAAATGATTGGTTCATCGGGTACAACTGAGTCCATTTCGGCCGCGTGGTCAGCATAGTTCTTGCCGATACAAACAACTTTGCTTCGTGGCAAGACAGGAGCTAGAAGTCGAACATCAGCTAAGGCAATTTTGCTCTCACTAGGAACGATTCCCGCAAAGAGCGGATCTCCCTTAAGAACCAGGATTTGGTCGTTATCGTTAATTACCCCGTAATGAGGATCGGTGCCAAAGCCAGCATCGTTCATGGCGGAGAATCGAACAAGGCGCATGTGTGCAGTCTAACTTTAAAGCTGGGCCTCCTCGGCCACTTCTTCACTTATCCGAACAGCAAGCACGGTTCCAATGCGATGGCGCCGGCCCACCGGACGTTCGGCTGTTAATTTCCAACCAGAAATAGTGATTGAGCTTCCAGGAATCGGCACCCTACCAAGAGTTTTCGCAATCAAACCGCCCAGCGAGTCCACATCTTCGCGCGCTTCGGCCGTAAATTTTGCATCGGCTAGTTCTTCGAAATCCTCTACATGTAGGCGAGCTGAGACTCTTACCGTATTGGAGTCAAGCCATTCTGCTTCGGCATCCTCAACATCATATTCATCAGCAATTTCTCCGACAATTTCTTCAAGAATATCTTCGATTGTTATAAGCCCTGCGGTTCCGCCATATTCATCAATGACTACCGCCATATGAATCTGGTCGCGCTGCATTTCCTTGAGTAACTCTGCAGCAGTCTTAGTTTCTGGAACAAAGGTTGCATTCCTTATTATTTCAATGACATTTTCAGTATTTTCTGCTTCGCGATTTTCATGCACGCGTCTGGCAAGATCCTTGACGTAGGCAATTCCCATGACATTATCTAGATTCTCATCAATCACCGGAATACGAGTGAAACCTGAGCGCAATGCAAGTGAAAGCCCCTGACGAAGCGTCTTATTTCCTTCTATATAGACCATCTCTGTACGAGGCACCATTAATTCTCGTACCAAAGTTTCACCCAAATCAAAAACAGAGTGGATCATCTCGCGCTCAGATTCTTCAACTAATCCGCTCTCGCGGGCTTGATCTACCAAGTCGCGAAGCTCGGCTTCTGATGTAAATGGTCCCTGCTTAAATCCTCGTCCGGGCGTTAGCGCGTTTCCCATCGCAATCAATAATCGTGTCAAAGGTCCAAGGGTGCGCGCCAATAAGTCAGCAACGATTGTTGCAGCCGGCGCCCACATAAGCGCGTGTTGTTTGCCCAGCGTTCTTGGACCTACGCCCACAACTACATAGGAGAGAATCACCATACCGGCGATTGTTCCTGTCACTTGCAATAAATGATTACCGGAAGTTGTAATGACTGTTTCAGCAACAAGTACGGTTGCAGTTAATTCGCATGCTTTGCGGACAAGAAGCATCACATTCGTATACTTGGCAGGTTGAATCAAAATCTTACTTAGGCGTTGAGCAAGTTTTGGTTTACGCTCGCCAAGATCCTCGACCCAAAGACGCGAGATTGAACTGAGCGCAGATTCACTTCCGGCAAGAAATCCGGCAAATACAAGTAACGCAATTACAATAAGAATCCCAACGGCGCTCATGCGAGAGTTGCCCTCCATTGCGCAAGACATTCTTCTTGAAGTGCGAACATTTCTCGCTCCTCATCTTTATCTGCGTGGTCATAGCCAAGACAATGAAGAACTCCGTGAACCGTCAGCAAAGCCAGCTCTGCATCAAGACCATCTTTCGCCTGCTTCTGTGCAAATTCAGGACACAAGACGATGTCACCAACTATTCCAGGGCCATCGGCTTGCGAAAACGGCTTTAACTCATCCATCGGAAAGGAGAGGACATCGGTTGGACCAGGAAGATCCATCCACTGAATATGAAGCTCTTCGATACGGGCCTCATCGACCAGGGTGATGGAGAGATCTGAATCTGGATGAATCCCCATCTTTAACAAGGCAAAATTCGCGACTGAGATAAGCGCGGCCTCATCGCAACGTGATTTAGATTCGTTTAAGAGTTCTATGTTCACTATTCCCAGCTTCATCCCATTTTCCATAAGCAGTAACAATGTCTCCGACCAATCGATTTCGAACAACATCCTCCGCCGTTAGTGTTAGGAAAGAAATATCATCTACGCCTTCTAGAATATCTTGCACAATTTTTAGTCCAGATTGTGTTCCTCGAGGTAAATCGACCTGAGTCACATCACCAGTGATGACCATTTTTGAACCAAACCCCAGGCGGGTCAAAAACATTTTCATCTGCTCTGCCGAAGTATTTTGGGCTTCATCTAGAATCACAAAGGCATCATTAAGAGTTCGTCCGCGCATATATGCCAATGGCGCAATTTCTATAATTCCAGAAGCCATCAGGCGGGGAATTGAATCCTGGTCGATCATGTCATGTAGCGCATCAAAAAGTGGACGCAGATACGGATCGATCTTGTCTTGAAGTGTTCCTGGCAAGAAGCCAAGGCGTTCACCAGCTTCAACGGCAGGGCGAGTCAAAATAATGCGATTAACTTCTTTTGCTTGGAGAGCTTGAATAGCTTTAGCCATTGCCAGATAAGTTTTACCTGTTCCGGCAGGGCCTAGTCCAAAAGTAATTGTGTTCTCGGAAATCGCTTCCACATATCTTTTTTGATTTGCCGTCTTTGGTCGAATAGTTTTTCCACGATTGCTTAGGATATTGAGCGATAAAACTTCTGCCGGATGATCTGCAGGAATGCGCGCAACCATAGCTAAAGACTGTCGAACAGAATCTGGTGTAAGTGCTTGACCAGAGCGCAAAATAACAAGTAGTTCAGTAATCAAACTTTCAAATTTAGTTGACTGCTCGGGATCACCTTTGACAAATATTTCATTGCCTCGAACGGTGACAGAAATAAGTGGGAAGGAAGATTCAATTTCTCGCAGAAAAGCATCCTGAGGCCCGACCAAGGCCACCATAGGAATGGCGGCGGGTACGGTTATAAGCGCGGGATAATCCATATGGTTGTAATACTACTTTTAGCCGGGCGGCCAGGCGAATGGGCGGCCACCCAATAAGTGGAGATGAGCGTGGAAGACGGATTGACCCGCACTTTCCCCAGTATTAAAAGTCAGGCGATACCCATCGAGTTCACGCTCCTGGGCAAGTTGCTCGGCAACCGTGAAAATTTCGGCAAGGGTGGCCGGAGCATGGGCAGCCAGTTCGGCCGCGTTTTCATGATGCCACTTTGGAATAATCAAAACATGAGTGGGAGCTTGGGGTGAAAGGTCATTGAATGCAAGAACGCTTATGCTTTCAAAGACCACATCAGCTGGAATCTCTTTAGCAACGATCTTGCAAAATATGCACATACTTAAATTCTAGCCACTACCAGCGCTTGATAAGCACTTGAATTGCCGATAGAGCAGCGAAGCCGGCATGAGCAGAACGAAATACTTCTTGGCCTAAGCGCACTGGCGTGCCAGAAAGTCCACAAAGCTTGGCAAGTTCGGTTTCGCTAATACCGCCTTCTGGCCCGACAACAATCACGACCGGATCTGAATCTATAAACTTAAGATCCGAGAACTTGTGTGCTGCTGACTCGTGGAGAACAATCAACTTTCCAGCAAAACGCTCAACAACTTGGGGTGTTGTGATTGCGCTTTCAATCACCGGAAAGCGAAGGCGCCGAGATTGCTTTGAAGCCGCAACCGCCACAGCGTTCCACTTCTCGACTGAATTCTCTTTTTCTTGAGCAATTGAACGATCTGCTTTCCAAGGAATAATTCGATCTACCCCTGCGACAGTGAGTAGCTCAATTGTTTCGCGCATGCGATCTGATTTTGTCAGCGCCTGAATAACAATTAATTCTGGTTGACGTGGCTCTTCCAATCCCCGGCGTGAAACTGTGACCGTAAAACTCTTTTTATCTATCGTGCTTACGAGCCCTTGGGCCCAGTTTCCAGCACCATCTGTCACAACAATTTCTTCACCGATTTCAAGGCGCATAACTTTAATTGCGTGATGGGCTTCATCGCCCTCAACCACCACAAAATCAGTAGAGCTGATTTTAGGAACAACAAAAACAGAGAACATTAACGGCCAAACGCATCTCTAAAGCGCGCAAAGAAGCCATGTTCCTTCTCGTCTCGCTTATGAAC
>CAILYP010000120.1:0-5035 GCA_903838475.1 uncultured Actinomycetes bacterium
AGTGTCTAAGGCAATTTTTACTATTAGCTTGATATCTGGTTTCATCTGAGGCAAATTTGTTGGAATGGGTGGAGGAGCGATAGCCAAAATCACCCCAGTGAGAGCGAGCATTCCGCGCATCATTTTTTCCTTTGTTGGAATCCCCGGAGTCAACACTTTCAGCATATTTTTATGCTGTTTTAAAAGTAAGTTTCTGACTTCTTCGGGAGCACCAGGCATGAGAGTTGGAGCAAGTTGAACAGCATCCTGATGTCGCATCAGAATTTCAGCAAACTCTGTGAGGATTGCCTTTTGATCTAACTTGAATTTACCAGCAGCCTGAATCAGACCATCAACCTCTTTGGCAAAAGAATCAATCAGTTCATGAAGGATTGCTTCTTTTGAGGGGAAGTAGTGATAGATAGAACTCTTTGAAACTCCGACTACTTCTGCGATATCTGAAATTGAAGCGCCAATGAAACCCTTCTCTGCAAATAGTTGAGTCGAGGCGGAAAGAATCGCGGAACGAGTCTTATCTGCATCTCTTACTTGCTTTGGTTTGGGCACGAGTGTATCTTAGCAACCGAACGGTCGGTCAGTTATAAGGGAGAAAAAATGAATTTTTTGGCAGAAATGGCGCACAAGCGGCGCTGGCTAGTTTTAGGTTTTTGGATGTTTGCGCTCGTGGGAATGGGTGGGGTAACGAAGTCAGCAGGAACTGCCTTTAGCTCTTCCTTTGAGCTTCCCAATACCGAGAGCTCAAGAGTTCAGGAGATACTTTCAAAGGAATTCCCAGCTCAGGGCGGGGACTCGTCCCAGATAGTTATCAAGACTTCGGGGAAATTAACCTCACCTGAGAACAAGGCAAAAGTTGAGCAGTTAATGGCCGAGGTTGGAAAGTCTCCAATTGTGAAATCAATTGATTCGCCCTTCGACCCCAGAACCGCAGCTCTGAGCTCAGATCAAACTATTGGCTTTGCCACAATCCATTTCAAAGGCAACGCACAGGATTTACCAAAGGAAGAAATTAAAAAAGTAGTTGCAGACGCCAAGTCTTTTGAGTCGGCTGATTTTAAAATTAATCTTTCAGGTGCTGTTATTAAACTAGCAAATGCAGTGCAACCAAGTTCAAGTGAAATGATTGCAATTTTGGCTGCATTCCTTGTCTTGCTGTACACATTTGGAAGTTTAGTCGCCACCCTCGTTCCAATTATCGTCGCAGTATTTGCTCTTGCTATGGGAAGTTCAATTGTTGGCTTGGCTAGTAACTGGGTCAGCATGGCTGATTTCGCACCAATATTGGCTTCACTAGTCGGTCTTGGAGTCGGAATTGATTACGCGCTCTTCATAGTCACCCGATTCCGCCGAGCCATCCATGAAGGCAAGTCCGTCCCTGAAAGTATTCGAATCGCGATGAGTACATCAGGACGCTCTGTACTTTTTGCTGGAATTATTGTCTGTATTTCGATGCTTGGCCTATTTACAGTAGGGCTCTCATTCCTCAGTGGCGTAGGTGTTGCCGCTTCTATTTCAGTAATTATTTCGATGATTGCATCGTTGACCTTACTTCCAGCTCTTCTATCGATTATTGGAAAGAATATTGATCGCCTGCGCATCCCATTTAAGAAGCTGCATGCTGAAGAAGAGGGTGGAAAGGGCTGGAAGAAGTGGGCTGACAAAATTCAGGCTCATCCAGTGCGTTGGGCAGTTAGTTCAACACTGATCTTGCTCTTCATCTGCGTGCCAGTCACTCAGATTCGACTTGGAGCATCCGACTCAGGAAATGACGCAGTGGGTACTACTACACGTCAGGCCTATGACACTTTGGCTAAGGGATTTGGTCCAGGCTTCAATGGTCCAATCACAATGTTGGCTGATGTTTCGAATCAGAAATCTGCAGATTCAACTTCACAGGTAATCGACATAATCAAGGCACAACCTGATGCTGCTGCTGTCTTGCCTGCAATTCCAACACACGATGGCAAATATCAACTCATTACCGTGTACCCGAAGAGTTCACCTCAATCAGAGGCGACCAGCAATTTCATCTCAGAGCTACGAAAAGATGTGATTCCTCAGATTCAGAAGGAGACAGGTGTCAGTATTCAAGTTGGTGGAATCGTTGCAATCTTCCAAGACTTTGGTGACGTACTGACTTCGAAGCTTTTGAAATTCATTCTCTCTGTCGTGATTCTAAGCATGCTTCTATTGATGATTCTCTTTAGAAGTATCTTGATTCCGATTAAGGCTGCAGCTATGAATCTTCTTTCAATTTGTGCTGCATTTGGAGTCGTCGTTGCAGGTTTCCAGTGGGGTTGGTTTGAACCAATCTTCGGAACTTCGGCGGGACCAATCGAGTCGTTCCTTCCGATCATGCTCTTCGCAATTCTCTTCGGACTATCTATGGACTATGAAGTCTTCTTAGTTTCCAGAATTCACGAAGAGTGGGTGAAGAGCGGCAATTCCAAAGATTCTGTCTCCAAGGGGCTCGCTGCTACAGGTTCGATTATCACTGCAGCCGCAGCGATCATGATTGTTGTATTCATGGCATTCGTGTTCCTGGGGGAGAGAACTATTCAATTGTTTGGAGTCGGTTTAGCGGTAGCAGTCTTGATTGACGCGACAATCATTCGTTCTACTTTAGTTCCTTCCTTAATGCAGTTAGCTGGTAAATGGAATTGGTACCTGCCGAACTTTATTGAAAGGAAACTTCCAAAGGTTCGTCTCGAGGAATAGGTCCAAGAAGCATCTGAAACCTCCGTGAAGATGCCAGAGAAAGCCGCCCTATGTAGTTTGCCTCCGGCATATAGGGCGGTTTTTCTTCTGAACTTTATGTAACTTTATATGGGAGAAAGTATGGGCAATTAGCCAAATTAGGCCTGAAGTGAATTCTTCCGGCTTATAGGGCGACTCTTCTTTATATTTACTCTGCTTGGAGTAAATCTGTGCTTAATTTGGCTATTCAAATGTGTTCAGAGTTGTCAGAGCCTATTCCAAATTTGTCAGATTTCTCGGTCAGAAAAATCGGACATCGGACAGAAATCTCGGACAACAAACAACTATGAACCCCTGTCTAACGAGGCCTTGGGAGGACCTCTTACGCCTAGAGTGTACGTAAGATTAGAAATCTTGAGCATCCGACTGTAAGCCCCTAGCCATGTCAGTCTAATACTGGACAATAATCCTCATGACGAAGCCACTAAGTAACGAGGTTGCATCTTCATATATGACGGCGGCAATGTTAAAACCTCTAGAGCCATACCCAGGCAAGGGGACATTGCCTTGGAAATGTATTTGCTTGAATTGTGGCTTAGAAGTTTCTCCAAGTTTATCGAGTGTAAGAAATAATGGTGGTGGGTGTCGTCCTTGTGGACTGAAGAAATCGGCAAAATCTCGTAGCACAGACACACATGTGGCTATTGAGATTATGCGAAAAGCTGGTGCTGAACCTATCGGTCCATATCTTGGGAGCGGAAAACCGTGGCTATGTAAATGCATGAAGTGCGGCAAGGAAATCACGCCCAGATTTGGAAATGTAAAAAAGGGAACAGCAGCATGTGTGTTTTGTTCAGGAAAAAAGATTGAACCTAGCGACGCAGTGCTTTTACTTAAGAATTATGGTTTCGAATCATTAGTTTTATACCCAGGCGCTAACCGTCCATGGAAAAGTACTCACCTGGTGTGTGGAAGCGAAGCCTCTCCTCGACTTACCGAACTTCAAATGGGACGTGGCGGGTGTAAGAAATGTGGCAATGCAGCAACAAAGGCTAAACAAATGGGAGACCCGGAAAAAGCACTCGCCGTAATGCTTGCGGCTGGACTACAACCTCTCGAAGATTACCCAGGCGCTAATCGACCATGGAAATGTGAATGTTTAACCTGCAGGAAGACAGTAAAACCACAGTACAGCCGCGTAAAAAGTGGCACCGGTTGTGCATTTTGTGCTGGAAAAATGGTTTCGCCTGAAGAGGCTATTGAAGTTATGAGAAGTGCACAACTTGAACCGATGGTTCCTTACCCAGGCTCAAGAGCTCACTGGAAATGTAAATGTCTACGTTGTAATCGAATAGTTTCTCCAACTTATGGTGATGTACGAATTGGCGATGGCGGATGCAAATTCTGTGGCAAGAAATACGTGGACCCAAATGAAGCCTCAGAGCTTATGCGTGAAAAAGGATTCATTCCACAGGTTCCTTATCCAGGAAACGGCGTAGGGTGGCATTGCAAATGCGCTAAATGTGGCAGAGACGTTTATCCAGCATATAACACTGTGAATGGACGTAACTCTGGATGTAAGTATTGCAAGGGTGTTTCTGTTGATGAAGATGATGCAGTTGAATTTATGCTAAAAAACAACTTGGAACCTTTAGTTCCTTACCCTGGAGCCTCTCAGCCATGGAAATGTAAATGTCTTGTTTGCGGAAAGAAAGTATCACCTCGATATGGCGGAATTGTTCAAGGACAAGGTGGTTGCGGGTATTGCAGCCGTTCATTTGTAGACCCTGAAGATGCAGTACAGGTAATGCTCAAGAATCAACTTCAGCCGTTAGAGCCCTATACAAGGTCAGATGGTCCTTGGAAGTGCAAGTGCTTGAAGTGTGGTCGAACCGTCACTCCAGCTTATGTTGCAGTTAATGGCGGCCAGGGAGGTTGCAAGTATTGCGCGTCTAGAGGCATTGATTATGCAGCGCCGGCATTCGTGTATTTAATTACACACGTTGGGTTAGGCGCCCATAAAGTTGGAATTGGTAATGATAAAACTAGAAATAATAGATTGAAGGAACATGCGAAAGATGGTTGGGAAGTCTATAAGTCTATGGCGTTCGAATCCGGCGATAGAGCAGAAGAGATTGAGCAAGCTGTTCTGAAGTGGTTAAGAATTGACAGAAATCTCCCGATATATTTAATTTCAGAACAGATGCCTCAAGGCGGATATAGTGAAACAGTTGATGCCGTGGAGATTGAGCTGTCAACAATTTGGGCAAAGGTGGAAGAGTTCAGTAAGGCAGAGATGATTCAAATAGAAAATCATTCAAATGCCTAGTAACGCAAACAT
>CAILYP010000121.1:0-1772 GCA_903838475.1 uncultured Actinomycetes bacterium
GGCCTATTTCTTCACCTCATCGACATCCTTTGCTAACCCTGCGGTCACAATTGCACGTTCTTTCACTGATACATTCTCTGGAATCAAGCCTTCATCTGTTGGTGGCTTTGTTATTGCTCAAATTTTGGGCGCTGCAATTGGCTTCTGCTTAGTTATTTACTTCAAATCAGAGAAGGTGGCATCACATGAGTAAGAAGCCCACAGTACTTTTTGTTTGTGTGCACAATGCAGGTCGCTCACAAATGGCGGCTGGTTTTATGCGCGAGCTTGGTGGAGATCGTGTGGAAGTACTTTCTGCTGGTTCAACACCGAAGAATGAAATTAATCCAATTGCAGTCCAGGCAATGTCAGAGGTTGGAATTGACATCGCCAATCAGCAACCAAAAATATTAACCACCGAAGCAGTTCTAGAGTCGGATGCCGTAATAACTATGGGCTGCGGAGATGCTTGCCCGTTCTATCCAGGAAAGCGCTATGAAGATTGGGTGCTTGAAGATCCTGCCGGTCAGGACATCGATTTCGTTCGTAAAGTACGAGACGATATTAAGGGTCGAGTAGAGCAGTTGCTTTCCGAACTTCTCTCAAAGTAAGGCCTTGCTGGAAAATCGAACCTTCGCCAATTAGACTAAAAAAATGAGCATCTCATTAGATCGACTTTTGCTTCACATGGCATGGGCAAATCAGAAAACTATTTCTCACTTGGCTTCTCTTCCCAAAGAGTCGCTTAAGGCTTTTGCGACGAATTCCGAATGGCATGTTGCAGAGATAATTCACCACATTGTTGATTCTGGGGATCACTATGCATTTCGCATAAGTGGAAAGCCCGCGGTAACTCAACCCGACGAACCTTGCATTGAAGATATAAATGAGATAGCGGACCTTGCCCGTTTAAGTAAACAAGCTGCCGTGGTTGATGCCGCACTATTGGGATGTGTGAAGTTGGACGACATTCAAATAGAATTTGAGAATCACGAGGGAAAATTAGTAAAGAGGTGGCGCTCTACGATTTTGTCACAGGCGATTCATCACGCGACCGAGCATCGTGCTCAAATAGCTGCCGCTTTAGAAGCAAAGGGATTTAAGCCAACCGATCTTGATGAAATAGATCTGTGGGCGTATGAGATTGAAACAGAATCCTAACTCTGACCAGATTGTGTGAATTGAAGAAGTGAGAAAATTAAAATTATGAATCGTCGAGTCGATGTTTTTATAAAGAGCGCAAAGCAGTGGCAGGGCGAATTTAAAGCTCTTCGCGAACTCGCTCTCGCGTCGGGACTCACTGAAGACTTGAAGTGGGGCCATCCTTGCTACACCCTTGATGGAGCCAATGTCTTTTTAATTCATGGATTCAAAGAGTATTGCGCGATTTTGTTTATGAATGGTGCAATTATGAAAGATCCCAAGAAGCTGCTGATTCAACAGACTAAAAATGTACAGGCTGGTCGGCAGTTGCGATTCAAAAACTTGGCTGAGATAACCAAAAAGAAAGCCGTCGTTAAGTCTTACATCAAAGAGGCGATTGCCCTGGAAGAAGCTGGCATAAAAGTTCCGATAAAAAAGGCAGCAGATTTTGTCGTGCCAGCAGAAATCACCGCAAAGTTTAAGAAGCACGCAGGGTTAGCCGTTGCCTTTAAGAAACTTACACCAGGGCGCCAGCGCGCTTACGTGTTACATTTCTCGGCAGCGAAACAAGAAAAAACGCAGGATGCGCGAATTGCTAAATGCGCCCCGAAGATTTTAAAAGGGAAAGGTCTAACCGACTAATGTGCTCA
>CAILYP010000122.1:0-7623 GCA_903838475.1 uncultured Actinomycetes bacterium
AGAAGCGCACTGGTCGTCTTGTTCGTCCATCCGCTAGATATATCGGCGAAGGACCACGCAAGCCACAGGCTGTAAAAGGTTGGGATGATTCTGTAGCATCGCTACATTCGTTCTAGGTTGACCTAAAATCTTGTAGGGAGAAAATCATGAAAGGTAGCGTGAGTTTACTTCCGCACCATGATGAGAGGATAAAGCATGGCTTCTACAACTTCCACAAATGCAATTATGTGGTTTCGGCGCGACCTTCGTCTTGGTGACAATCCTGCGTTAGTTGCAGCGATTGAAGAAGCAACCGCAAACGGCGGAGCAGTTATTCCTATTTTTATCTTAGACCCAGCACTTATTGGTGGAGCGGGATCGAAGCGGTTGGCATACCTTGGTCAATCACTACGTGCGCTAGATCAATCTCTTAACAATTCACTTCACGTACTGGTGGGTGATCAGGTAGAGGTACTTAATCGTTTGATCAAGCGTTATTCAGCGAGTTCTGTACACATCTCAAAAGAATATGAACGATATGGCGCCGAGCGTGACCAACGAGTTCTTGCGGCTGGAATAAACCTAGTAGCTACAGGCAGTCCGTATGCGGTAGCCCCAGGTCGTGTAGTTAAACCCAGTGATGGCACGCCATACAAGGTCTACACGCCCTTCTATCGAGCCTGGCGAGAGCATGGTTGGCGAAAGCCGGCTGAGTGCCCAAAAAATATTCCACTCGTTATGCCCACTAGTGATGATCGCGAGTTTCCAGATTGGGAAATTCCGGAAGGCGCGCTCATAACGCCGGCCGGAGAAGTTGCAGCGCTAGAGCGCTTTAATTATTTCACTAAAAATATTTTAGATAATTATGATCAATCTCGAAATCTTGCAGGTGTTGATGGCACAAGTAAAATGAGCGCGCACCTAAAATGGGGAGAGATTCATCCTCGTACGTTGCTTCTGAATTTAGGTGAGACAACTGGACACGATGTATTCCGTAAGGAAATTGCATGGCGAGAGTTCTATGCCGATGTACTTTTCAATAACCCTCATTCAGAACATAACTATTATTCGCCAAAGTTTGCAGAAATGCGCTATGACAAACCTGACAGCAAGTTCGACGCTTGGCGTCAAGGCAAGACGGGATATCCCTTTGTAGATGCTGCGATGAGACAACTTCTCAAAGAAGGGTGGATGCACAATCGCACTCGCATGGTTGTAGCTTCATTTCTAGTTAAGGATTTGCACCTGGAATGGCAGCTTGGAGAAGCTTTCTTCCGTGAGCATCTTGTAGATTTTGATTTGGCCTCAAACGTCCATGGTTGGCAATGGACTGCAGGGTGTGGAACGGATGCCTCGCCTTACTACCGAATATTTAATCCTATAGAGCAAGGCAAACGGTTCGATGAAACCGGTGAATATATTCGTAAGTACGTTCCAGAGCTTGCTCACCTAGCTGATAGTGAAATACATGAACCCTGGACTGTTTTAGATGGCTATATCAATAATTACCCAGAACGAATCTTGGATCACGCCACAGAAAGACTTGAGTCACTTGCCCGATTAGAGGAAATTAAAGTTCAAAAAGAGTAACTCCAGAACCTGATTGCTTTGCCTTATACATAGCAGCATCTGCGCGGCGCATTAATTCTGGCTTATTGTCATTCTCGATTGCTCCGATACTAACTCCAACCGTTACCGAATGTTCACCTATCGAGGCTGGATATGTGAGGGAAGAACGAAGCGCATGAGCTACTTCCAAGCCGCTTTTAGTGGTGCCGTAGATAATCGCGCCAAACTCATCACCGCCTAATCGGGCAAGAATTGCGTTTCTTGGTATTTGCCTGGAAAACCGCAGAGCGATTTGGCGCAAGAGTTCATCTCCTGCATCATGACCAAGAGTGTCATTAACTTTTTTGAATCCGTCGAGATCTAGAAGCAGCAGCAGTGCCTCAGTATTGTTGAGGGATTCAAGGGCGCTAATGAATCGACGCCTATTTGGAAGTCCGGTGAGTTCATCCGTTCTTGCAAGCGCTCGTTCATCTTTGATTTCACGTGCTTCACGAAGGGCAATACTCATTCGAATAAAAGAGAGTGCCAAAGTTGTAAAAGCAGGAATCAGAACGAAAGTAGGTAATTCGCGAGGTTTAATAACTTCTAAAGCTAGCAAGAGGCCACTTATCAGAAGTGCAATTAAGGTCGCCCCTGAAACCACTTTAGGATTTACTTCTTTCTCTCCACCCGGGTGCCATAGCGCTTCTGCCAATAAAATTAAGCCAAGTACCCAACCATCATCAACAAGAGAAGCAAAGGCGTAGCTCGACTTTGCTGAAGCCCAAATGAAATAAAGATCAGTGGCTGCAAAGAGTGAAATTCCCATGAGCAGCAAAATCGACCTGAGTGATAACTTTTGAAACCAAATTAAGATGAGCGTCATTACAAGCAGAACTATGTCTCCAATCGGATACAAAATGGCTAGAAAAACTGCCGCTGGTGAGCCATTTAATTGCAGCATCGCCGGCTTAAGAATGAGAGAAGCTATTGCGCCCGTCGCCCCAAGGCCAATAATTGCTACATCCAAAACTTCAGTGGCGCGCAGTTTCCTCATAGAAGTTATTGCTCTATTTAAGCCCAAGAGTGCGAGGGGATAGAAAAGTGCATAGGAAATATCAGAAAACCCGCGCCAGAGTCGAAATGAATAGAAGGATTCGGCGCTCGAAATTGTTGAACCGATAGCCCAGATACCGATGGCTCCTGAGAGTGCGAAAACTGCCCAACGATCATTAAAAAGTGGCGCCAAGTATGCGGACAATGCTGCCAAGAGCGCTGCACCATTAAAAAGGAGTAAATCTGGAATGGGGGACGGCGTTGGAAATACAAAGCGAATTCCCAGTTGGGCGGCCAACATAATCGCAGCGCTGATTCGCAGAAAACGGTAAGTTCCTGCCTTGGCACTCACAAAATGGTCAGGGCTCATAAACTGCATAAGGTCAAAGTATTGGCATAGGACTACATAGCAATAGGTTAAGGAGATTTTTGTGTTGAATGAATTGAATCTTGAGGATACAAAGAGTGCTCACATTGGCCGGCGCGCCGTACTTTGCGGAGCAGTTGCGGTGGTTCTTGGACTCTCGACAGATATTGCAAGTGCATCAGCTCCTGCTATTGGAGTGAAGCAGGTTGGAAAGAAAATTCAAATTACTCTTGCTAAGAATAAATCTCTTGCAAAAGTTGGTGGCGCAGTCACAATAGCTTTGGGGGATGGGTCCTCAGTTGCTATCGCCAGAATTTCATCGGCGGTCAATGGATTTGTAGCAATCAATCTCTCGTGCACTCACCAGGGAGTGACTGTTGAGCAACAAGGAAGTACGTGGATTTGCCCGGCTCATGGATCGACTTTCAATACTTCCGGAAAAGTACTACGCGGCCCTGCGAACCAGGCACTTTTTAAGTACCCAATCGCAGCGACCGCGAAGACTGTGACTATTGGTTAAGTCTGGTTTTTCTACTTTTTGTAACGCTTAAATACCAGCTTTGCAGGCGATAGCGCGATAACTGAGTGCTTGCTTAGCGCCATCAGTTATCTGCGATGTAAGTTCAACCTGTGCGGCTGTACTGGCATCGAGTTGAGTCTGCATTGTTGCGATTTGTGTGACAGCGCGTTCGCGATCAGAATCAATCTTTGGTGAAACCTTTGTAAGGTTGTCAAGGTTTCGAGAGTAGGTCAGAACGCTTTGATCGTAATACTTTGCAGCCTTTGCCCAGTTTGCCTTATCGATAGTTGAAGATGTAGCAGCGGTAGAAAGCTTAAGAGCGTTATCGCGCTTTGCAGTAATTTCAGCAACCTTTCCCGTCAGTTGGGCAATCGCAGAAGTTATTCCAGTGGCCTTCACCATGGTTTTTGTCTTTGGATCACTCCATAGCGGATAAAGATTCGTTTCAAGAGCTGCTTTTTTCTGGTCGAGGAGTACTACGACATTTTTCCAGGAGTCAACGCTTGCTTTCATCTTTGTCAACGCCGTTGTCTGCTCAGAGGTGAATTTATCGCTGTCGGCTTTAGTTGAAAGGTATGTTTTGGCAGCAGCGGCACAATCAGTTGAAATCCAAACAAGCTTTGCACTTGTTGTCGTTGGGTTTTTCTGACATACATAGGAAAGCTTGCCTTTTACAGATTTAGCACCTGACTTAACACAAGCAGCCCCCTGCTTCACGGCTGCGGCTTGAACAGGCGATGCTACGCCCGCGACAAGAAGAGCGGCCATGAGGCCAATTGAAACGCTCATTGGCGTAATTTTCTTTAACTTACTAAACACAAGTTACCTCCAGAGGTTATTTCCAAATTCTAGGCCAGGGGGTGGGATGAGAGGTGGAGATAGCCCCCGATTGGGTGGTGAATTTCCTGTGAATCGCGGCATAAATCTGGTGTCCTAGGCGGGAGTTGAACCTGCGACCTACCGCTTAGGAGGCGGTTGCTCTATCCACTGAGCTACTAGGACTGGGTTACATACAATCAAGATTCAGTAGGGATCCAGTAAGAATCCTTTAAGAATCCAGTAAGAATCTAGCAGGTGAAGCCTAAAGGATTTAATGCGTGATGCTAAACCGTTTCATCCAGCGTGGAGCCCACCAGTTACGTTCGCCAAAGAGGCGCATGAGAGCAGGTACGAGCAGGCCACGAACGATTGTGGCATCAACCAAAATGGCGAACGCAACGCCGAATCCCAACGTTTTAATCGATGTCACACCACTTGTAAGGAAGGCTGCGAAAACAATCGCCAAGAGCATCGCAGCTGCAGTGATAATACGCGCTGATCTTTGAAGTCCAGTGGCTACTGCCTCCACATTGGATTTTCCAGCGTCGTGCTCTTCTTTGATTCTGGAAAGCAAGAAGACTTCATAGTCCATAGAGAGACCGAACGTTACGACCGCTACAAGAATGACCATAGAAGTATCTATGCTTCCCGTAACTGTGAACCTACCGACGAGCCACATTAAATGACCCTCCACGAAAATCCACGTCAATGCGCCAATCATTGCCGTTAACGAAAGTACATTGAGAAGAATTGCCTTGATGGGCAAAATTATTGAGCCAGTAAATAGGAAGAGCAAAATTAACACTCCAATTCCTATCCAAAGAAGCGCCCAAGGCAGTGTGCGCGCAATTCCATTTTGACTATCGGCATAGTCGGCGGCAACTCCTCCTACGAGAACTCCCTTCGGATGTGGAAGTGCCCGAATTGCATTAATCATCTTTTCTGCATCCGGGGTTCGTGGTCCCATGGAGTGGATGGCGGTAAAGCGCAGCGTTGTTCCTGAAACTTCACTTGGATTAACACGCACTACGCCTGGAACTTTTGCTACCTCATTTGCAAAGTCCAAAACTTGAGAACCCATACTCGAACCATTTGGAATAATAAACTGAATCGGATTTCCTTCTTGTCCAGGAAAATACTTAGTCATGATCATCGCAGTTTGAGCTACCGGCGAGCTAGCTGGCATGACTCTGCTATCGACTTCAGAAAAGACTGCATTCTTAATTGGCGAAGCAACAATTCCTAAAACAATCAGTGAGAGAACCACTACAGCTACCGGACGGCGCATTACAAAGCGCGCAGTCTGCGCCCAGCGGCCATCCTCTTTTGGAGTGATTGCGCTGCGACGAACGACAAGTTTGTCTACGCGATGGCCAAGCATCGCCAGAATTGCAGGAAGGGGAATGAGAGCTCCCAGAATTGCCATAGCTACTACGGTTACTCCGGCATACCCAAATGATTTCAAAAACATCTGAGGAAAGAGCATGAGTGAAGCCAGAGTTATCATGACGGTAATTCCTGAATAAAAGACAGTCTTGCCAGCAGTGGCAATGGTTTTTACGATCGCATCTTCTACTGATTTACCATGATGAATTTCTTCTCGGAAGCGATTGACCACGAGCAAGGCATAATCGATACCAAGCCCAAGTCCCATACCGGTAATAAGGTTGAGCGCGAAAATTGAGACACCGGTAAATAAAGTGATCAGATAAATGAAGAAGAAGGCGCCAAGGATCGCGCTAATTCCAACCACGAGCGGCATAGCCGATGCGACCAGACTTCCGAAAACAAATGCCAAGAGAATAAATGTAAGCGGTATTGAAACCGATTCAGCAATGGCCAGGTCCTTTGATATTTTTGTGCTCACTGCGTTATTAAAGACAGCGATGCCACCGGCATAAACGCGGAAGCTTTTATATGTGCCTTCGTATTTTGTTTCGATCAGTTTGCCAAGGTCTTTAGCTTTTAATGGATCGTTTTGTGTGGCATAAATAAAGATATACGCCGCTTTTTGATCTTGGCTAACGAGATTTGGCGCACCACCAGTGCTCCAGTATGAAAGTGTCTTTGCTACGCTCTTATCTGCCTTAATTGCATTTTCAAGCTCAGTTGCATCAGATACAGCCGTTGCATCAGTTACAAGATTGTTAGAGCGCACAACCAATATTGCTGCTGGATCTTTTACGTGAAAAGTATCTGTTAAATATTTAGCTGCCTTTGCTGAGTCACTCGAGGGGTCTGAGTATCCACCGCTATCGAGTTTGGCGAAGGCCAGTGAGCCGATTCCGCCCATCACTAAAATGGCGACGATAAAGACTACAAATACTGATTTCTTCCGGCGCACAATGAAGCCACCTAGGCTTGTAAACATAGGTCAATTATCTCAGCCACAAGGCTCGCAGGAGAACGTAGTAGACTTAAAAAGTGAGCGAAAATACACCGAAACCACTCATTCCTTCAAAGACTTCCGATGAGGAAGAAAAAGATCCAACCGAAATCGCTTCTGAGAATTCGAGGGATGAAGAGTTGAAGCGAGATCGCCCACCGCATTACTAATTTTTAAAGTTGGATTACTCAGCCGTTGGCTTTGCTCGCGAATCGGTCTTGTAGAAACCTGTTCCCTTAAACACAACTCCAACGTTGGCGTAAACCTTACGAACATCGCCCCCGCACGCAGGGCAAACACTGATGGGTGCGTCCGTGAAGGATTGCAGGAGCTCAAACTGGTGCTCACATGCGTTGCACGCATACTCATACGTTGGCATAGTGCGTATTGTAAGCAAGTGAGAAGATTGACCCTAATCGAGGAGAGGAAAGCTATGAAATTGCGCCTAATTGTTGCAACGGCCGCGATTTTTCTTGCTCTCCCGACATCGGCATTTGCTAACACTTTGACTTCTAGTGCGCCTAGCGCTGGGGAAGTTCTTGAGGTTGCCCCAAACGCGGTTTCGGTAGTGGGAGCATCTCCACTTCAAGCAGATGGTAATCAACTTTCGGTAGTTGATCCTAAGGGCAGCCCCGTTGATGATGGTTCGGTAACTGTTGCAGATACTTCCCTTGTAGTTGGATTAAAACCTCTCACCACTTCAGGGATTTATACAGTTACATATACTTTGCTCGCCGCTGGCGAAAGTCCACTTCAAGGTTCTTATACATTTTTATTCAATGCGCCCGCTACCCTGTCGCCGGCAACCCCTACTCCCAATCCAACAATTTCAAAAACCGCTGGTGCTACCAGCTCAAGTCATGGAGCTGCAATCTTTGTAATTGTAATTTTCTTACTAGGTTGCGCGGTTCTACTATTTCTTATTTGGTATGCACGCACCTTGTGGCG
>CAILYP010000123.1:0-4148 GCA_903838475.1 uncultured Actinomycetes bacterium
AGGGCTGTGATCATGTCCGGCCAATTGATCGTGGATGTGAGATGCAAGTCTTTCAATAATTACAAGACCATCTTTAGCTCCGCCTGGTGAACCAGGAAGATTAATGATGAGCGATTTCTTGGTTACTCCAGCTACGCCTCGAGAAAGATCGGTAGTCGGAACCTTCTCGCGGGAATACGCGCGTAGCGCTTCAAGAATGCCAGGCATGGTTTTTTCTATCAGAGGAGAAGTGGCCTCGGGTGTGATGTCAAATGGTGAAATACCTGTGCCACCGGTGGTGACTACTAAATCAATGTCGCTTTCAATCGCACTTTGAATTGCTGATGCAATCATTCCTTGATGATCAGGAAGAATCTGCACAGCATCGATCTCGTATCCGAGGTCTTGTAAACCCTTCAGGAGAATCTGACCTGAACGATCTTCATAGATCCCGTTAAAAGCTCGGTTACTGGCAGTGATAACTACGGCACGCTTCATATGCGCTTCCAATGTCCGTTTCTACCGCCATCCTTCTCTTCTACCTGCACATTAACAATTTTCGCTCCAGGATCAAGTGCTTTTACCATGTCAATAATAGTTAGCGCAGCAATGGATACAGCTGTCAGCGCTTCCATTTCTACTCCGGTGCGATCTGCAATCTTTACTGATGCAAGTATTGCCACTCCATCTTCAACAACATTAATATCGACGTTTACACTTGAAATAGCGATTGGATGGCAGAGTGGAATTAACTCGGGAGTCTTCTTTGCTCCCATAATTCCTGCGATGCGAGCCGTTGCGAGTACATCGCCTTTAGGGGTTGTGCCTGATGCGATCAGGGCGAGTACTTCTTTACTAAGCATGACTTTTCCTGATGCAGTAGCTGTTCGCACTGCCCGGTCACGATCTGAGACATCAACCATGTGCGCTTCGCCATGGTCATTGATATGAGTCAGTTTTTCAGTCATGAAGGAATCTTAATCGCTTATCGACGAAATGCATCTTTGAGAGGATTTCGAATAAGTACGAAGATGCCCATGGCGATGACGACCATTAAGAAACTCAAGGCATAGGCGGTATCTGGGCTTATCTCGAGTTGTTGGTAAATCTGGATCGTCCAAGTCTGAGTTATGCCGGGCATGGAGCCTGCAAACATCATGGTGGCACCAAATTCGCCCAAGATTCGTGCCCAAGCCAAGAGCAACCCTGTTGTGATTCCGTTACGTGCCTGTGGCAAGGCAATCAATCGAAGTAGCTGACTTCGTGAAACGCGATCAACGATTGCCGCATCTTCAATTTCTTCGGGCAGTTGCGCGAAGGTTGATTCTGCAATAAGTACAAGAAATGGAATTCCAATAAAGAGCCCTGTAAATACAACGGCTGTCGTTGTAAAAGGCATCTGCCAGCCCGTTTGGTGATAAATATATTCACCAAGAACTCCGTGGCGGCTTAGCAAGCCAAGCAGTGCAAGTCCTGCAACAGTAGGAGGAAGCGCGATAGGTGCAAGTACGAGTGGACGAATAAACCTGGTCACTTTTGAATTCGATTTAACGAGCCACCACGCAAGAGGCACTCCAAGAATCAGAGAAATTGCCGCTGATAAGAGCGAAGTCCAAAGCGAAAGTTTTACGGCTGTAAATGAATCACCGTTTGAAAGACTTGTGAAAAACGTTGACCATGGGACTTTAATGACAAGAGCAAAAATTGGTAGTGCGATAATGCAGATTGCTAGATAGGCAAAGATGCGCGAGAGTGGATCTACGCCTCTTGAATTCACTGATCAAGCATAGCCAATGAATCAAAAGTATGCGATTACTTCAGTGAATCTACTTGAAATCCAGCTTTTGAAAGCGCCTTGCGAATATATGAACTCTTGAGATAGACAAGAAATGTATTTGCCCAACGATTCTTCTTGGTAACCGCGCTCTTAGCGATACCGATTTGATATTGGGAAGAAGCAGATTGCGAATTTGCAAATTCAATTGCACGCAACCTTGACTTGTTAGCAATGACATCAGTCCTAAAAACGACTGCAGCATCTACTGCTCCGGCTAACAACTTCGCCAGTGTGCTTGAAGCGGAAGCTTCATATGAAACTGGTGAGCTTTTGACTCCTCCTTCAGCGGCTAGCGCACGATCTGCTGCAATTCCACAAGGAGCTGTATGTGCACATTGAATCCACTTCACATTTCCATTGAGATCACTAGTGTTTTTTATCGTTGAATTAGTTGGCACTGCTAGTACAACATGATTTACAACGTAATCGGTTGGATTTGTAATCTCTGTTTTTGCAACTGCCATACTTGCTTGATCTGCTGAGACAAAGATATCGACAGGTGCGCCTGCGGCAATTTGATTTGCAAGGGTTGCAGAGGATCCAAAAGAAATATTAATTTTCACGCCAGGATGTGCAGCTTGAAATTTCTCTGCAAGAGCGGTGTATTGAACTTGGAGGCTCGATGCAGCGAAGACATTAACGGACTTGCCATCCGCGGCAGTTGCGGGTGGCATGGCCGAGAAGGAGAAAGCAAGTAAGAAAAGGCCGAGAACTACTCTCTCTAGCAGCAATCGCCGAAACATACTCTTCACATCGGTAATTATGCCCTCCTTTGGGCTAGCGCCAAATACGCTGGCTGATATGATTCATCCACATCTAGTCAGGAGGCCCGCAATGTCAGTTGAGAGCGATCTAGCACGTCAAGCACTGAGTTCAATTTGGCAAGCACAGGGCGAGAAGATGGAAGAACTTGATGAAGAGTGCAATCCAAATAAGGCTTGCCGTAATATGAAGGAAGTTACCTTCGAAGGATTTATTCAAGAAGAAGGAAAAACTCTTGCGACAGCTTGGCGTGAAACTCTCATACGTGATGGCAAGCTTGGCGCTGCATCGATTGGCGCTCTCGTCTCCGAAAATAAGATCAAGTAACGCTTCGAATTAACCAGCAATTTATGATCTCCTCTTTTGATTCGCTGACCGTTGACGAATTAACTTCAGAGCTCCGCTCTATCGGTTACGTGGCCAACCGCGGTCTTGCAACATCCCTTTTAATCTCGATGAAACTTGGTCGCCCAATCCTTCTCGAAGGTGAGGTCGGCGTGGGTAAGACCGAACTTGCAAAGAGTATTTCGCAGCTTCTTGGGCGCACTCTTATTCGATTACAGTGTTACGAAGGTATCGATACCAATCAAGCGCTCTATGAATGGGATTACGCCCGCCAAATGCTTCAGATCCGCGCAATGTCGGGAAATGAAATATCTAATAAATCTGTTGATGACCTTTTTGGGTCCAAATTTCTTATCGAACGTCCACTCCTTCAGGCAATCAAAGCTGGCGATCAGTGCGTCCTGCTCATCGATGAAGTTGACCGTGCAGATGATGAATTTGAAGCTTTTTTACTTGAACTTCTCTCTGATTTCCAAATAACTATCCCGGAAATCGGCACCATCGCAGCAACATCACGCCCAATTGTTATTTTGACTTCAAACCGCACTCGCGAATTACATGATGCTCTCAAGCGCCGCTGTCTCTATAATTGGATTGGTTTCCCTGCGGCAGAGCAAGAGATTGAAATCGTTAAATCTCGCGTTCCGGGAGTATCTGAACAGTTAGCATCAAAGGTTGTCGGGACTGTCAACAAACTCCGAGAGATGGATCTAGAGAAGTCTCCTGGCGTTGCTGAAACCATCGACTGGGTTCAGTCTCTTGGGGCAATCGGTGCACATACCCTTACTGAAACAAATGCAGCTGAAACACTCGGTGCTGTTATCAAGGGACGTGACGATCTGGAATATGTCTCTGGCAACCTTGCAGAGATAGTCGCTGATGCCTCTCACTGAGGGTTTTGACGAACTCTTTGTTGAATTTGCCCAAGAACTTCGTTTACATGGAATGCTCATCGGATCTGATGATGTCATTACCTTTTGCAATGCGGTGTCCGTGCTTGACGCAACAGATGTCATGGATGTGTACTGGGGCGGCAGAACTTCACTGGTGCGACGGAAAGAAAATATTCCAATCTATAACGAGATTTTCCAACGTTTCTTCTTTGATAACTGGGAGGAAGAAGCTAGTGAAGCCAAGAAGAAATTCCGCGCACAAGTAAGCACAACATCAACTATTGAAATCCCCGAAAATGAACGAACCGAACAGGGCAATTCCAGCGATGACA
>CAILYP010000124.1:0-1665 GCA_903838475.1 uncultured Actinomycetes bacterium
AGTTAAAGCTCGTGGGGCTGTAGTTATTGCAATTGCGGATACACCATTTGCAGCCGCAGACCACTTAATACGTATTCCAAAGACGCACGAATTTTTGCAGCCAGTTCTTGCAGTAGTTCCACTACAAGTTATTTCATATGAAATGGCTGTTGCAAGAGGTAATGATGTGGACCAGCCGCGGAACCTGGCTAAATCTGTAACTGTTGAGTGATATGAAAACTGAATTAGAAAAAGTGCGCCGCAATGAAATGTTTCATGCACTTCGAGTCGCGGGACTTTTTTTCCTAGGTTTTCTCGTGGTGACAGAACAAGTTTTAACCCGTGGTTGGATTTATCGGATCGACCACAACATCGAAGCGTTGAAACACCCAACTTTCCGAGGTATGTCTAGTCACCTGTTGCTAGCTATGGATGATCTTGGACTCCGTTGGTTTACTGCAACAGTCCTACTAGTGAGCGCAGCATTCATTGGTTGGCGCTTTAAATCATTTCGCCCTTTTAATCTTTCAATCCTTGCCTTACTTTCACTAAATGGGGTTGTTGGAATCTCTAAATTGATAATTGGCAGAACTAAGCCAAGACTTTATGTGGATGCTCTGCATGCGAATGGCATGTCTTACCCAAGCGGACACGCTTCAAATGCAGTTATCTCTTGGGGTTTACTTGCCTATTTGATCTACCGATATACGAATCGAGCACCGTTTAACGGAATTCGGTTATACCCCCTTGTTGGTCTAATAACGTTTACGGTTTGCACTGTGTCACTTATCCGCAAAACACATTGGTTCTCCGATCTAATTGGTGGCGTCTTTATTGGCGGCGCGCTGTTGGTTGCAATAATTGCCTTTGATCGCTTTATCCCATCAGATAAGCAGCCTTCTTGATGGCTGCCATTACTGGAATCGGAATCGATGTCGTTGATATCGAGAGATTTAAGGAGTCAATAGATCGCACGCCAGGTTTACTTGCACGGGTTTTTACTGAGAACGAGAGCAAGCTTAAGATTTCATCTCTGGCAGCGCGCTTTGCCGCAAAGGAGGCGCTGGCCAAAGCGTTAAATGCTAAATCAGAATTTAGTTGGCAAGATGCGGAAATTCTCAGCGAGGCGAGCGGCAAGCCTTACTTTCTTTTTTCTGGCGAAATGAGGGTTCGACTCGAGGGCCACACAGTTCATTTAACACTCTCGCACGATGCTGGAATTGCATCGGCCATGGTGATCGTAGAGAAGGTTTAAAAATGCGAGCCTTCGTTGAAGTTGACCTGAAAGCAATTGCAAAAAATATTAGCACCATCAAAAACCAAACTGAATCCGAAATTCTCGATGTTGTAAAGGCGGATGCTTATGGTCATGGCTTGATACCAGTGGCGAAGGCGGCGGTTGATGCTGGAGCAGCATGGCTTGGTGTCGCACTACTAGATGAGGCACTGGCACTTCGCGATAACGGAATAACTGTTCCTATTATTTCTTGGCTCACTCCACCAAGCGCTGATTTCCAGGACGCGGTTAAATCTAATATTGATTTATCGGTGCCATCCATACTTCATTTAAGACTTGTGGAAGCAGCCGGCAAAAAAGTTGGAATGCGACCACGAGTTCACATTGAAGTAGATACCGGAATGACCCGGGGTGGCTTGTTAAATGAATGGCAAGAGTTTTTAACTATA
>CAILYP010000125.1:0-11497 GCA_903838475.1 uncultured Actinomycetes bacterium
CCAGCCATGCGACCCACTTTGATTACTGGCATGCTTGCGAAATATTGAAGCACGGCGGCCATCTGTAAAATTGTTTTTATACGGTTTCTGATGGAATCCGCAGTAGCTGCCGCAAAAGTTTCAGCGCAATCTCCACCTTGAAGCCAGAATGCTCTACCGGCGGCGGCTTCTGCAATACGCGCTTTCAGATTGTCGCATTCACCAGCAAAAACTAGGGGAGGTAGTTTTTTAAGGGCTTCAACGGCTTTGCGAATCGGCTCGCCTTCTGGCCCGCCTGGCCATTGCGGTTGCTGAGCAGCCACCAGGCCAGGGGTAAACCCAGGGATAAATAATGAGTCGATTCCTGAAGGCACGGGAGAAGTCATTAGAGAATTCTAGGGTTTAAAAAGTTCGCTGCGCGACCAATTAACCGAAGAAGACCTGAGCTTCTGCATATAGCTCTGGCGGTACGAGCTTTAACTCGCTGGTAGCCGAAGCCAACGGGACTCTTGCAATATTTGTGCCATGCAAGGCCACCATCTTGCCGAAATCGCCATCATGAATCGCGGTAATCGCATGCAATCCAAAACGCGTAGCAAGTACGCGATCGAACGCTGTTGGCGAGCCACCCCGTTGGATATGACCAAGGACAGATGTACGTGCTTCTTTGCCTGTGCGGCGTTCAATTTCGCCGGCCAGCCATTCACCAATGCCAGAAAGCTTTACATGGCCAAAAGCATCTAGCGTCTGATCTTTAATCACCATATCGCCATCCTGTGGAATTGCTCCTTCGGCGATAACAATGATTGGGGCGTAAGAAGATTCAAACCTGGAATTAACCCATTCGCAGACTTTATCCACCGAGAATTTAACTTCAGGAATCAAAATACAGGTAGCACCGCCTGCTAGACCAGCATGGAGTGCAATCCAACCGGCATGGCGACCCATCACTTCAACAATCAAAGCGCGGTGGTGTGATTCAGCGGTCGTATGAAGTCGATCAATTGCATCCACGGCAATATTGACTGAAGTATCAAAACCAAATGTGTAGTCAGTGTTGTTCAGATCATTATCAATTGTCTTTGGGACTCCAACTACTTTGACCCCTAAAGAGTCCAGCTTCGTCGCTACGCCTAAAGTATCTTCCCCGCCAATTGCAACTAGTGCATCAACGCCCATCTTCGCCAAATTCTCCTGAATCTTCTCAACGCCGCCTTCAATCTTGAAGGGATTGGTGCGAGAGGATCCGAGAATTGTTCCACCACGGGGCAAAATTCCACGCGTAGTTGTTAAATCCAGTGGCATTGTCAAGCCTTCTAAAGGTCCTCGCCAACCATCGCGAAATCCAACAAATTCATATCCATATTCTTTTACGCCTTTACGGACAACGGCACGAATAACTGCATTGAGGCCGGGGCAATCGCCGCCGCCTGTGAGTACACCAATACGCATCTCTAAGAGCTCCAAAATCGATTCAAATCGAAGTAATGTTCATGTGGCTAGTCAACGGTGACTGTGGAAGTCTACCCTTTCCGTAGAGTTGAATTAAAAGAGGAGCGGCATGGAGCTAGTAGCAGGCGTGGATTCATCTACTCAGTCAGTAAAAATTGTTATTCGCGAGGCTAAAAGTGGTGCTCTCGTCCGCGAAGGACGGGCTGCTCATCCTGACGGTACAGAAGTAGACCCCGCTCACTGGTGGAACGCTCTTCAAGAAGCTATTTCCCAAGCAGGTGGTCTTGCTGACGTTTCTGCAATCTCAATTGGCGGACAGCAGCATGGCATGATTGCGTTAGATAGTGCGGGTGAAGTTATTCGCCCAGCACTGCTGTGGAATGACACGCGGTCGGCAAAAGAGGCGAGCGATTTAAATTCTGAAATTCCCGACATAGCTAAGCTAACCGGATCATCCCTTGTCGCTTCCTTTACCGCTAGCAAAGTCCGCTGGCTTGCAGATCATGAAAGTGAAAACGCAGAAAAAGTAGCCGCAATTTCTCTTCCACATGATTGGCTGTCCTGGAAATTATCAGGAAGCACAGATATAAAGGATCTCTTTACCGATAGAAGTGATGCGTCAGGAACTGGTTACTTCAATCCCGTAACGTCGGAATATCTACCTGAGGTATTCGCAATCGCTTTGAGGAGTAAACGGCAAGTACTCTTGCCTCGAATTATTTCAAGCCAAGAGTTTGGCGCAACGACGAAAACTGGAATGAAGATTGGCGCGGGTGCTGGTGATAATGCTGGTGCCGGATTTGGCATTCAAGCCGAAGAAGGGGATGTCGTTGTTTCACTTGGAACGAGCGGAACGGCATTCGCAATCTCATCCACCTCTACTCATGATTCTTCCGGAACTATTGCTGGATTTGCATCCGCTTCCGGAGAATTTCTCCCACTTGTTTGCACTCTTAATGCCGCACGAATTCTCGATGCTGCTGCAAAAATTCTTGGGGTTACACACGAGCGCCTTGGGGAACTGGCATTATCGTCACCTGCGGGAGCAGATGGTTTAACCCTACTTCCCTATTTCGAAGGGGAGAGAACTCCGAATCGTCCAGATGCCACGGGAGTTCTAGCCGGAATAACAGTTGGAAATTCTCGACCTGAAAATATTGCACGTGCTTATATCGAAGGAATGCTTTGTGGTTTAGCCGATGCTGTTGAAGCGCTGGAAATTGCAGGTGTAGCAATACGTCGTGTCTTTCTTATTGGTGGCGCAGCTAAAAATCCTGCTGTTGCACAGATTGCATCCGCACTATTTGGCCGAGAGGTTTTAGTACCACCAGCAGGCGAATATGTAGCTAATGGCGCGGCGCGGCAAGCAGCTTGGGCTCTGTTGGGCGGCGAGCATGCTCCGAAGTGGAATCTTGGTGAAGTCGTAAGCGTTCGTTCTACACCGACGCCAGAAGTCTTAGTGAATTACAGAAAACTACGAGACCTCACTTCTTAATGAGCGCTGGGCTCAATGTGCGGTGACGACTGTACTTTTTCCAACAACGACTATGCCGCCATCGCTGACGGTAAAACGCTGACGATCACGTTCTAGATCCACGCCAATTTGCGCACCCGCTTCGACTATCACGCCTTTATCAAGAATGGCATTTCGAATAATCGTATTTTTACCAATACGTACTCCAGGCATAATAACTGAACCTTGAACAATCGCATTGGTTGCACCCTGAACATCGAAAGACACAACAGAGCGTTCAAATCGCGCACCGGCAATGATTGAACCTGCGCCAACAATTGAATCCACAGCGCTGCCATTTTCCGAAAACTTAGCTGGTGGGAGTGATGGCGGATTTGTTAACAGCGGCCATTCGCGGTTGTATAAATTAAAAATTGGATGGACTGAAACCAAATCCATATGCGCATCGTAGTAGGCATCGATATTTCCTACGTCCCGCCAATATCCCTTATCGCGGTCAGTCTCACCAGGAACATGATTATTTGCAAAATCATAAGCGCGCGCACGGCCCATAGCCGTCATCATCGGAATAATGTTGGTTCCCAAATCGTGCTTACTTTCCAAATTTTCCGAATCTAAAATAAGTGCATCTTCCATCTCCTCGCGCTTGAAGATGTAGTTACCCATCGAGACTAAACAGAACTCAGGATGACCCGGCATCGTAGGCGGATTAACTGGTTTTTCGTGGAATGCCTTGATGGTGATTCCATCGTCGGCTAATTCAATAACTCCGAATTCAGATGCTTCTTCTTTCTTCACTCGAATCGCAGCAACGGTTACACCGGCGCCGGTCTCCCGATGAAAACTAAACATCTGCTCCGGATCCATACGATAAACGTGATCAGCACCAAAAACGAGAACATGTTTTGGATTTTCATCGTGAATCAAATTGAAATTTTGTAAAATTGCATCCGCGCTACCCGTATACCAGCGAGGTCCAAGACGTTGTTGAGCCGGCACCGGCGTGATGTAATTTCCAAGAAGTGTCGACATGCGCCATGTTGTGGTGATGTGACGGTCCAGAGAATGGGATTTATATTGCGTTAAAACGGCAATTTTACGTAAATCTGCGTTAACGAGATTGGAAAGAACGAAATCAACAAGACGATATGCTCCACCGAAGGGAACTGCAGGTTTTGCACGATCGGCAGTAAGTGGCATCAACCGCTTACCTTCTCCACCGGCGAGGACAATTCCAAGGGGTTGCTCTCGACGATTCATACTGAAAAGATACCCTTACCCTCTCGGTAGTGGAAGATAATTCACGCTCGATATCATTAGCCAACTGTAACGGAGCTTCAATACATGTCCCAAGATTTGCGGATTGGCCTAGTAACCAAAGAGTGGCCACCGCACATCTATGGCGGAGCGGGTGTGCACGCCCTGCAATTGACGAAGGCTCTTATCAAAAGTAGCAAAAGCGGAAGTCAGATCGCAGTAGATGTCCATTGTTTCGGTGAACCACGTGAGGATGCCCACGCATATTCACTTCCAGAGAGTTTTGAGACTCTCAATCCTGCACTTCAGGCTTTTACAACTGATATCCAGATCGCCCAGCAACTCGGTGGCGTTGACCTCGTTCATTCACACACCTGGTATGCAAATCTGGCTGGTCATTTCGCCTCACTCCTTCACGGAATCCCTCATGTGATCACTGCCCATTCACTCGAGCCTGATCGTCCATGGAAAGCTGAACAATTGGGTGGCGGGTATCGACTCTCCTCTTGGGCCGAAAGAACTGCCTATGAAGGCGCCGATGCAATCATCGCCGTGAGCAATGGCATGAAAAAAGATATAACGCGGGCTTACCCTTCTTTAGATCCTTCTAAAATTCACACAATTCTCAATGGTGTCGATTCAGAACTCTTTGCACCGACTTATGATCAAGCGCTCCTAGATCGCCTAGGAATTACTGGGCGTTATGCGATTTTCGTTGGACGCATTACTCGCCAAAAAGGATTGGCTCATCTCTTGCGCGCATGGAAAGAAGTCTCCCCTGACATCGGCTTACTTATTGCCGCCGGAAGTCCTGACGAACCCGAGATCGGAAATGAAATAGCTAAATTAATTCACGAGCTTCAACTAACCCGAACCAACATTTGGTGGCAAGAGACCATGCTTGCACAGCCTGAACTAAAGGCCTTGCTCTCCTCGGCAGATCTATTCATTTGTCCAAGTGTGTACGAACCACTTGGCATAGTTAATCTTGAGGCAATGGCCTGTGAAACGGCAGTTCTGGCTTCGCGCGTTGGTGGAATTCCAGAAGTGGTTATTGATGGTGTCACTGGTGAACTTGTGGATTACAACGGTGATGGTTCAGCTTTTGAAAAGAGTCTTTCTCAAAGTATTTCCATGCTTATGAATAACCCGCAGAAACTTTCAGAGTATGCCAAGGCTGGACGCAAGCGAGCGGTCGAAAATTTCGCTTGGGAAAAGATTGCTGACCAAACCCAAGCCCTGTATCGATCAGTGATAGCAAATCGATGACTCGTAAAAGTTGGGGCATGTTCATTGGTGTTGGCATAGTCTGGGGCGTTCCTTACCTTTTTATAAAAATAGCGGTAGGAGAAGGCGGGTTCCAACCAGGGTTTCTAGTATTCGCACGCGTCTGCTTAGGAGCGCTATTTCTCATACCGATTGCCATGAAGCAGGGTCTACTAAAGGAAGCATTCAAATATTTTAAGTGGATTCTTCTGTATTCAGTTATTGAATTAGTTGGACCTTGGTACTTCCTGTCTAGCGGTGAACGCCACATTACCTCTGGTCTTGCGGGACTATTGATTGCCACGGTTCCATTTTGGTCCACCATCATCGCATCCCTACTTGGAGATCGAACTGTTTTGCAGCCACGTCGCTTAATAGGCTTACTTGTGGGATTTATTGGAGTTATTTTGGTCGTGGGACTAGAAAGTCTTTCAGGCCACAATAGTAAGAGTGCGATTGCCCTGATTCTCTTATCTGCAATCGGCTATGCCACTGCCCCCATATTAATTCGACGTAAGGCGCCGACGCTCGATGGATTAGCAATTAATAGCGTTGCGATGCTCATCACTTCGATCATTTATATTCCAGTTGGAATTTTAGAATGGCCTTCAACCATGCCAAATGCTAAATCCATGTGGTCATTGATCATTCTTGGCATATTCCCTACCGCTATTGCATTCATCATGTTCTTTAAGTTGATGGCAGATATAGGACCTACCCGCGCATCGACAATCACTTATCTCAACACCGCAGTTGCAATTCTTCTGGGAATAACTATTCTCGGGGAACCGCTAACGCTGGGAATTGCACTAGGAATGCCACTTATTTTAATCGGCTCCTACTTCGCAAGTAAGAAAACAACTACTCCGTAAAGCCAAATCGCTTAAGCAGCTTGGGGTCTCTCTGCCAATCCTTTGATACTTTAACGTGCAAACCTAGAAATACTTTGCAGCCAAGAAATATCTCAATACTTTTACGAGACTGCGTTCCAATTTCTTTCAGGCGGGCGCCCCGAGCTCCCAGAATAATTCCTTTTTGGCTATCCCGCTCTACGTGGATAGTTGCGTGAATATCGTAGAACTCTTTATTCTCACGCTTGTCCATCTCATCGATAGTCACAACTATTGAGTGCGGTACTTCTTCAAAAACATCCGCAATGGCCGCTTCGCGGATTAGTTCCGACAAGGTCATTTCAGCTGCTTGATCTGTGGTTACATCGTCGGGATAAAGGGCGTGCGACTCAGGAAGAGCATTTACCAAGAGTTCAGTAAGAAGGTCCACTTGATTATGTTCAGCAGCAGAAATTGGGACTACTTCGCGAACCATTAACTTTGTTTTTTCAATGAACTGCGCAACTTCACCTAATTTTGCAATAAGTTGTTCTTTGCCGACGCGATCAATTTTCGTTACAACCAAATAGACACTTCTTATGTGTTCGAGTTGCTTTGCAATATATTCATCACCAGCGCCAATGGCCTCATCAGCCGGCAAGCACAAGACTGCTGCATCGACCGAGATAAGATTCTGGCTGACCATATTGTTTAACCGTGACCCAAGAAGCGTCTTTGGTTTGTGTATGCCCGGCGTATCGACCACAACAATCTGAAAGTCAGGCCGTGTAACTATTCCACGAATGGGGTTACGCGTCGTGTTGGGATGGGCCGAAGTAATAACGATTTTCTTGCCAACTAATGCATTTACAAGAGTGGATTTTCCGGTGTTAGGGCGTCCAACAATGGCGACAAACCCTGCGCGGAAAGGTGAACTCATGTAGCCATTCTCGCATCATCGAGCGGTAGAACCAATTCCATCACATCATCGATTGAAGTTACGAGCTCTGCTTCTCTATTTGCAATCAATTTATGACATCCATCGCTTGCTGGCGAGGTAATTGAGCCTGGAGTTGCCATAACAACACGAAAAATTTCTGCCGCATCCCTTGCTGTTCTAAGCGAGCCACTTCTGTATGCAGCTTCAACAACTATGGTTCCACGGCTTAGTGATGCGATTATCCGATTGCGAATCAGAAATCGCGCCGGATGAGCATGAACGTTTGGCAGAACTTCCGATATCAACAGGCCATGAAGTTCAATATCCTTAAATAACCGTTCATTTCCTGCCGGATATCGTTGATTAAGTCCGCTGCCGAGTACTGCAATCGTGCGACCTTCTGCTGCAAGCGCCCCTTGATGTGCCGACGTATCAATTCCATAAGCTCCTCCACTAATTACCGTCCATTCTCGGTCCGCGAGTCCGGAGGCAAACTCATTAGCTATTCGAACTCCATAAGATGTTGGATTTCTACTACCTACAATCGAAATAGATTCACTTCTCAACAATGAAACATCACCACGGTAAATCAAACCAAAAGGTGGGTTTGCTAAATCTTCTAATTGCGCCGGCCAAGCCTCGCTCTCGGGTGTCAATAATTGTGCATGAGCGTCAGCAAGTTCCTGCTCAAGTTGGAGTAAATCTAGGGTTTGGACGTACTCGGTTATGCGATCGGCTGAGTTCTTTTTCCCGGTATAGAAAGTGCTTCGCAAATTCGATAAAACAAGCGGTGCTCCATAATTAGCAACCTCATCAGTCCAAAAAGGTGATCCACCTTCTATGCAAGCCATCAAGGTAAGGCGCGCGGATGCATCGATACTTAGCGCTGTCATCGAAGAAGCTCCATCCCCTCTCGTAGTGAATATGCAGTAATCACATCGTCGCGAGTAGGTATGGAGTGGCCCACTTGGTCAGCCACAGACCAGGCCAAGCGCAATACTTTGTGGAAACCGCGGGCACTCAAACGCTCTGAATCTAATTCTGAATGAAGAAATGCCATCGCAGATTTTTCTGCCCTATAGCGGCCTCGTAGTTCACTTGGTGGAATTCGAGAATTTATTTGCCAAGAATGAGTACTAAATCTCGCCTTCGCAGTTGCTCTTGCTTGAATTACTCGATGGCGAACATCAGCACTTGATTCACCTTGCACCTCACTCGACATCTCTGCGCGTGTTGGAACCTCAACCAATGTTCGAATATCTATTCGATCTAGGAGCGGTCCAGAGAGCTTTTGCAAGTAGCGACGTATCTGTACCGAAGAGCAGCTACAGCTTCGACCGCGCCCGCTATATCGACCACAAGGGCAAGGATTTGCAGCAAGGATTAGAAGAAAGTTAGCTGGATAGGTAGTAGTTCCAGATGACCTGGAGATAGTTACAGTTCCAGATTCCAAAGGTTGTCGAAGAGAATCTAATACTCCCGGCGAACACTCCGGTGCTTCATCAACAAAAAGGATTCCTTCATGGGCCAAGCTGACTGCTCCTGGTCTTACTACGTGCACTCCTCCCCCAACCATTGCCGGAGCGGTGGTTGAATGATGTGGCGAAATAAAGGGTGGGGTTGCAGAAAGAACGCCACGTTCATGTAATACGCCAGCAACTGAGTGAATCGCACTGACTTCAACAGCTAATTCACGAGATAACGGAGGCAAGATTGTTGGCATGCGTTCTGCCAACATCGTCTTACCTGTTCCAGGTGGTCCGATAAAGAGAATGTGGTGACCACCAATCGCTGCAATCTCTAAGGCATATCGTGCACTTTTTTGACCAGCAACATCAGATAAATCCATTGTGCTTTCATCAGAAATATTAATAGCCGTGGCATCTGCGGCCTCTTCCCGCTCGCCGGTGAGGAGTAAATGAACAACTGTTGTAAGTGAAGAACAGCTGATGGAAGTTACTGCGTCAACTAACGCAGCTTCTTGGCTATTGGCTCGCGGAATTATTGATCTATCAAAACCCGCCTTTGAAGCAGAGAGAAGAATCGGCAGAACTCCTCGCACAAATCGAAGTGCACCATCTAATCCAAGTTCGCCGACGAAAATAATTCCATCGCATTTCTCTTGAGCAATTTCACCCGTCGCGACTAAGAGCGCAATTGCTATTGGCAGATCAAAATTCGATCCCTTTTTCGGTAACCACGCAGGAGATAGCGAGACTGTTACGCGGCGATTGGGCCAAGTAAACCCAGAATTAACCATCGCAGACCGAACACGATCTCGAGACTCAGATAACGCGGTATCAGGCAGGCCAAGCAAGGTGTAAACCGGTAGACCATCAGAAATATCTACTTCGATATCGATGACATGGCCTTCAAGTCCCACTAAGGCAAGAGTTCGAATTCGCGCCAGCGCCACTAGAGAACAGCTTTTCGAAGTTCAATTGAACATTCACCGTCAGCCTTGATCCAAACTCCAGCTGCATCAATCCGGTAATCCTGTCCCCACCGTTGGTTAAGTGCCATCCATGCAAGGGCTAGCCGTTGCAGTCGAAAAGCTTTTTCTGGAGTAATTGCATCAAAAGGGGTTCCATATGTATTACTACTTCTTGTTTTTACTTCCACGAAGACGATTGTCTGGCCATCTTCGAAAATTAAATCAATCTCCCCACCTTTGATTCGCCAATTACGGTCTATGAGTACATAACCTGTTCTGCTCAAATATTTCGAAACTTCCTCTTCGCCCATCGCCCCGATTTCCTGAAGTGATGTTCGCGCAATATTTTTAGTTTTCATAATCCCCGGAGGCTAGATTGATTCAACGCCCACAGAGATTGAAATAATTTAGGTTGTTAAGAACTACCCCTGTTAATGAATCAGCCGTTGAATATTGGCAAAGGATTTACGATGTATTTTAGATATGCCCAATTCGCTCAGAGCTGCCGTATGAGAGGCGGTGATATACCCCTTATGTGTCGCAAAGCCGTAGCCCGGATATTTCGCATCTAATTCAATCATGATGTGGTCGCGGTGAACTTTTGCGAGTATTGATGCCGCACTAATTGAGAGTGCAACCTGATCACCTTTCCAGACTGCAAGGCTCGGTATATCTAAACCTTCGATTGAATACCCATCAGTTAAGACATATTCTGGAAGAACGCTCAGCGATGCGACTGCGCGACGCATCCCTTCAAGGTTTGATTTGTGCAGGCCAAGTTGATCCAATTCCTCTGGCCATATTTCGATAATGGAATATGCACGTGATTCACTTTTTACAACCGGGAAAAGTTCCTCACGCAGTTTCTCCGACAACTCTTTAGAATCGCGTACACGCGAAAGTGAATCTGCATTGGGATCTTTGAGAATGACTGCTGCTACTACAAGAGGGCCAGCACATGGTCCCCGCCCTGCTTCATCAACTCCAGCGATCAGTGATAACCCTGATTCCCGGAGTGTTTGCTCAAGGTTTAGCGGATTGTGTTGGGACCTTTGAGAGGTCATGACCAACCGATAAGAACGCAAGGTGATTAAATGGCCACACAACAAATTCAGCGCGACCCACAACGGCGCTCAACGGAACCATGCCTTTATGTATGTCATCTGTATGGAAACGTGAATCGGCACTTGCGCCTCGATGATCGCCCATTACCCAGATGAATCCTTTAGGTACGTTGACGCTAAATTTAGAATCGCTAGGTACATTGCCAGCGAATATATAAGGCTCAATGACCGAAGTGCCATTAATAGTGAGGTGGCCTTTTGCGTCACAGCAGATGACCGTATCTCCGCCCACCCCGATTACACGCTTAATCAAATATTGCTTAGCAGGATCAGGCAAAATTCCGACTGTTTCTAACCCAGTTTCGATGGCGTGAACGATAGGCGATGCTGTGGACGGGGCAGGATCACCTAGCCACTTTGCGGGATCGCGGAATACAACAACTTCACCACGTTTGATATCACTAAAGAAGTTAGCGAGTTTGTTTACTGCAATCCGGTCGCCAACTTGCAATGTATTTTCCATCGACCCAGAAGGGATGAAAAAGAAATGTAACAAGAAGGTCTTAATGAGAATTGAGACAACCAGAGCCGAGATGATGATGATAGGAATCTCGCGAAGAAGTGAGCCCTTCCTAAGAAAGCGCATTCAGAAAAGTTTTAAGCTTGTTCTGTTGTTGCTTCTTCGGCCACTGCTTCGGCAGGAGCTTCAACGACTGGAGCTTCAACGACTGGAGCTTCAACGACTGGAGCTTCAACGACTGGAGCTTCAACGACTGGAGCTTCAACGACTGGAGCTTCAAC
>CAILYP010000126.1:0-4246 GCA_903838475.1 uncultured Actinomycetes bacterium
ATTTGCCTTCGGTGTCTCAGGTGGGCTCGCTGGCGTGCGAGCGCGACTCGACCTCTTCTGGGCGAATTTATCTGACCCTTTCAATGCACCTAAATCATGGGTGCTCTTTATCTTTGCCGCTTACCTAGCAGGTTGGCTTGGTTTCCAGATCAAGGACGCGATGAAGAACGGAATCCTAAAGGTTTCAACTTTGCTCTCGGGATTATTTATTCTTTTCATGTTCCTTTCATTTCTTGCTACGGGCGATAAATACACCGCATTTTTCGGTGAAATTGCAAGACGTACCGGTTTCTTAACCTACCTCTCACTGACGATTTTCTTCTTAACTGCTCTTTTCATATTTAGACTATCGAATATATCTAGGTTTGATTTAGTTACTTTGATAGTTGGACCGATTGTTGGATTTTATGGTTTCTGCCAACATTTTAAAATTGATGCCATTAAGTGGAATAACCCCTACAACTCTGTTTTAAGTACCCTAGGAAACCCAGACTTTGCTTCTGCGGTGATGGGAATCTTTGTTGTACTTTTATTTGGTGTCGTCCTGAATGCCAGTAAAGCGCTTTGGATTCGAATTTATGCTTTTGCATCAGTCTTACTTTTACTGGTCACCATTATTTTTTCACAGGCAAGACAGGGCTTACTCGCTGCTCTGATTGGCATCGGGTGCATTGTCGTTGTTTTTCTTTGGCAGAAGAACAAAGTAGTTGGATTTGCCGCTGCCGGACTGGGCGTACTGGGTTTAATTATTGGCGTCATAGGAATGCTCGGAAGTGGACCGTTAGCAAAATATTTATATAAGGCCTCGGTCACCTATCGTGGTGATTATTGGCGAGCTGGAATCAATATGTTTAAGCACCATTTTCTCTTTGGTGTTGGCTTAGATCGCTACGGATCTTATTTCCGCCAATATCGGGATGTAACACAATCTCTTCGACGCGGACCAGACACTATTTCCAATGCAGCACACAATGTGCCGATTCAACTTGCTTCAACTGGCGGTATCTTTGTTTTGCTTTCGTTCCTTGCGCTTTTCATATTTATTGCTTGGCGGGGGATTATCGCCATACGTCGCACTTCTGGGGTGCAACAGCTAGTTATCAGTTCTTACGTCTCTGCTTGGGTCACTTACGAAGCCCAGTCATTTATCTCAATCGACAACGTAGGTATTGCAATTTGGGGCTGGATCCTCGGTGGAGTCATTATTGGGCTTTCGATAACAGAGGGCACCGAGCCAGTGAGTTCTCACCCAATGAACGTAAAAGCTAACAAGAATCGAAAGAGCAATCGAACAAAGGTAAGAGCGAATAAAGCCAATAAAGAGAATATTGCGCAACCATTGATTTCCGCAATTGCCGCAACTGTTGCAATTGCAATTGTAATCCCGCTCTTTTTGGCAGACGCACAAGTAAAAATGGCGCAGTCTTATTCAAAACCCGATAGCTCAAATGTTGCAACATATATTACTGCGGTAAAGAAGCCGCTGACTTACGGATTTGTAGATCCATATAGCAAATTGATGGTCGCATCTTTGTTAGCTCGGGCAGGAGATGTATCGAGCAGTGTCACGATGACCAAAGAATTAGTCGCTTCTGATTCGCGAAACTACGATGCTCTCAATTTATTAGCAACTATTTATGAACAGACGAAGAGAGTTCCATCTGCTATCCCGCTGCGTCGCAAGATGATCGCATTAGATCCGTTCAACCAAAAAATCTTGTTACAACTTGGGAAAGATTTGAAAGCATCTGGAGATGTAGCCGGCGCTAAGGCCGTTATTCCATTGATTGATGCCTTTGCAGCAAGCACACCTGAAGCGGCTCAAGCGAAGAGTGAGTTCGGCGCGTAGGCGAACCGATAGCCTTTATCCATGCGCGTAGCGATAGTTGGTCAGGGGTATGTGGGTTTGCCCTTGGCTATTGCTGCTGCCGAAGTTGGACATACAGTCGTTGGAATCGACGTTGATACCAATCGCGTGCAGGGGTTAACGAATGGCCACTCACCTGTTTCGGATGTTTTGGATTCGGCCCTTGCTGCAGTAATTGCTAGTGGAAATTACGATGCCTCACATTCATTTGAATCTATTTCATCGGCCGACGTTGTCTGCATCTGCGTGCCAACACCATTGGATGCACTAGGTGCTCCAGATCTAACTGCATTTAAATCCGCACTAGAAGCGGTCGGCGCAAATCTTGGTCCCGCTGCATTAGTAATTCTTGAATCCACGATTTCGCCAGGTACAACAAGGGGATTAGCTTCCTCGATTTTGTCAGCCGTATCGCGCCACTCTGATTTCGAGCTAGTTTATTCACCAGAGCGAATTGATCCGGCGAATAAAAAATGGAATGTAAAGAACACTCCAAAGTTGGTTTCTGGGTTAACTTCAGAAGGTACGCAGCGAGCGGTTAAGTTCTATTCATCCTTTATTGAAAGCGTTTCGACTGGGTCCTGCGTCGAAGTTATTGAAACTGCAAAATTACTCGAAAATTCATTTAGGTTTGTGAATATTAGTTTCATCAACGAGATTGCTGTTTTTTGCTCAAAGATGGGAATCGATGTTCGTGAAGTAATAGACGCTGCCGCCACCAAGCCGTATGGATTTATGCCATTTTTTCCAAGTGCGGGTGTGGGTGGACATTGCATTCCAGTCGATCCTTCGTATTTGGCCGCTAAAGCTCGTGAAATAGGTGTGCCAACTAGATTTATTGATCTGGCAAATGAAGTAAATCTTTCGATGCCTTCGTTTTTCGTGGGCAAAGCAGAAGGATTGATTGGGCCGCTTTCCGGTAAAAAAGTTCTCGTTGTAGGTGTTGCCTATAAGCCGGATGTCTCTGATGTGCGTGAGACACCTGCTTCCGGGTTGATTACATTGCTTCGGGCATCTGGAGCAGTGGTCTCGTGGCACGATCATTTAGTCTTGGAGTGGAATGGTGAAACTTCGGTTCCACTCGCCAAAGATTATGACTTAGTTATTTTAGTCAATCCTCATAGTTCAGTTGATTTATCGGTGCTCGATGGAGTTCCAATAATGAATACGCGTGGTGGTAAATAATGAAGTACTTAGTGACTGGCGGCGCCGGATTTATTGGTTCGCACCTTTGTGACGCACTTGTTGCACGAGGGGATTCTGTCGTTGTTTTAGATAATCTCTCGACTGGTGTTAGCCATAATCTAGATCAACTCGTGGGCAGTCCTTCTTTTGATTTCATTAGTGGATCTATCTTGGATACCGATCTTGTTGATCGGTTAGTTGCCTCAGTCGATCACGTCTTACATTTTGCCGCTGCCGTCGGAGTATTCACGATTGTAGATAAGCCTTTAGAATCTCTGACAACTAATCTGCGTGGAACTGAAAATATTCTTGATGCTGCTTCCGCCCATGGCAAGCCAGTATTGATTGCCTCATCCTCTGAGATTTATGGAAAGAATGGTTCAGGAGCGCTGAATGAGGAATCTGATCGCATCGTTGGTTCTCCGTTAAAAGCGCGTTGGAGTTACAGCGAAGCCAAAGCAATTGATGAATCCCTTGCTATTTTCTATCATCACGAGAAAGGCCTGCCAGTAAGACTGGTGCGCTTTTTCAATACGGTAGGTCCACGCCAAGTGGGGCACTATGGAATGGTCGTTCCACGTTTTGTTGAGGCCGCTTTGCATGGAACACCATTAGCTATTTATGGAACAGGGAATCAATCGCGCTGCTTTTGTCACGTAGCCGATGCCGTAGCTGCAGTCCTAGCTTTGATTGATAGTGAGGCTGCAATAGGGCAGGTATTTAATGTTGGCAATGATCAGGAAATAACAATTAATGAGTTAGCGAAAAAAGTTGTTCACTCGCTGGGCTCATCTTCCTTAATTGAAATGATTCCTTACGAAGATGCCTATGGCGCCGGCTTTGAGGATATGCAGCGCCGCGTTCCAGATATAGCGAAAATAAAGCAGATAATCGGCTGGACTCCATCGCGCGGGTTGGATCTCATTATTTCGGATATCGCCGCTCACCTTAAAAACTCACATTGACTGCCCCGCTAAGTTTGATTCGTTAGCCAACTCAGGGATACTTAAGCCATGTCATCAGAAATCTCGGTCTACGACAGCGATGTGAAGCAAACCCCAATTATTTCTCAGATAATAGGTATCTGGGAGAAGCGGGGTTTACTTAAGCTGCTTGTCTCTCGCGATCTGACTGTTCGCTACAAGCGCTCCGTCATGGGTATTTGGTGGTCACTTCTAAACCCTTTGTTTACTA
>CAILYP010000127.1:0-4576 GCA_903838475.1 uncultured Actinomycetes bacterium
GCGTTCATTGTGGCGCGAGTGGAATGACTAACTGTCACTCCCTCAACAATGACATCTCCAGCCTTGCGAGGGTGCAAGCCAACGATTGCTTCTACTAATTCAGTGCGTCCCGCTCCCGCAAGTCCGGCCAAGCCAACAATTTCGCCTTTGTGAAGGCTAAAAGAGACATCCTGAAAAGCGCCAAAAAGATCTGTCATTCCTTTTACTTCTAAAACTACTTCAGTCTTTAGTAATTCTTCAGTTGAGTGGATAGCCTTCTTAGGCTTGTTAAGAACCATTCGGTCGATCAGCCAATTCTCATCCACTCCAGCCCGAGTACTGGTATCGATGAACTTGCTGTCACGCAAGACTGTGAAGCGATCACTAATGTCGAGCATTTCAGACATGCGGTGGGAGATCATGACGACTGCCACGCCTTCATCGCGAAGCTGGCGAACAACTGCAAAAAGGGACTCTACTTCTTTAGGAGCAAGCGATGAGGTTGGCTCATCAAGTAATAGGACTTTTGTATTAGAAGCAATTGCTCGGGCAATTTCCACCATTTGTTGGTGATGCTGAGGCAAGGTACTAACTTCCGCACGTGGATTTACTTCCAGGTTTAGGCGCTTGAGAAACTCAACTGCGCGTTTATCTGTGTCTTTCCAATCTATTCCGAGTTTATTTCTGGTCTGGTTATGACCTAGAAAAACGTTTTCAGCCACACTCAAATGTGGAACAAGACTGAGTTCTTGGCTCACCATGGTGATGCCATATGCCATTGAATCGCGAACACCTTGAAAATTAACTTGGGTTCCATCCATCAAGATCTGACCTTCGTCTTGCTTAATCACGCCTGCAAGAATTTTCAATAGGGTTGACTTACCAGACCCATTTTCACCTGCGACCGTATGAACTTCACCAGGAAAAAGATCTATGTGAACATCTTGTAGCGCGCGGACAGCATCGAAATTCTTCGAAATATTTGTCATAGATACGCTAGCTGTCATGGGAATATTTATTTTCGGTCGTACTCAACGAGTTCGAGCTGGTTATCCCATGGATCTAGAACATAAATGATTCGCTGCCCAGCAGCTGGACCTTCGGTGATTGCAATTGGCCCTGCCATAAATCGAAGAGAGTATTTATCTCGCAGCGCAAGAACTGCATCTAGATTTGTTACTTTAAAAGCAATGTGATGCCCGCCAAGATCTGAATTCTTTGGAGGTGTAGTTCTGCGATCTGTTGGCCGGTCGTATTGGAAAAGCTCTAAGCGGCTTGCGTTGCCATATTCCAACATAGCAATAGTAAATCTTCCATCAACTACGTTGACGTGTGCTTCTGCCCAATCTTTTCCATCGACTTTATCAAATTCGCGAGCATCAAATGGCCCTAAGCGAAAAATCTCTTTCGCTCCAAGTAAAGTTGAATAAAACGCAACGGCCTCATCTAAGTGTGGAATTGTTATTCCAACGTGATCCATACCCTCTAGGCCAGGAATAATTTGAGTGGTGAATGACATCAACGCTCCTAATCAAAAATAGTGGCTCTGGTCGGCACCGGGAACGCAATTCTGACTCGTGTATGTATCGTTCGTCAAGGATTGGTCATACCATTTGCACAGATAAATAAATTGATATCAAAACGTTATGAATCTCCGAGGTGCTGTTGAACTCGTTGAACTAGCTAAAAAACGCTTAATATAGGCGTAATACCTGATTAATACTTACTTTAGGGTTGCTAATTAGGCATCAAGCGGCCGCCATTGACGTCGAGAACCGTCCCTGTGATGTACGACGCTTCATCGCTTGCTAGAAAAAGCACTGGATCTACACACTCTCGAAGTTCTGGCATCCGACCTAATGGAATGGCACTCAAAACCTCGGTTCGATCAGTTTCGCTCAATTCATCGAACATTCCGGCTAATCGATCAGTCAGAAAAAGCCCGGGGGCAATCGCATTGACTCGGATTCCAAACTCACCAACTTCTTTCGCAAGACGGCGGGTTAGTCCAGTAATCGCGGCCTTAGCTGCTGCATATGGAATCCCAGTCACAGGACTAGCGCTTCTTCCCCCAATGGAGGAGAAGGTAATAATTGAGCCGCCATGATTCTTCTTCATATGCGGAATAACCGCGCGAGCGCAGTAATAGGTTCCCTTCACATTCACATCAATGACAAGATCCAAATCAGCATCAGAAATATCAGCCATATCCCTAGGAGTGCCGAGAGAACCACCTGCAGCTGCAATCAGAATATTAATTCCGCCAAGGGATTGCGCTAGCGCATCAATCGCCGTAGTTACCGCCAGACCATCTCGAACATCCACAACCCTTGCATCAACCTGCGCGCCTTGGGATGTTAGTTTCTTCACAACAGCATCTATCGCGCCTTGGTTTGTGTCCAGGATTCCTACTCGTCCACCTTGGTTCACAACTTCAGCCGCAATCGCTGCGCCAATTCCGCCAGCACCACCAGTGATGATTATCGTCTTTCCAAGAAAGCGTTGGGCAGCCATGAAGGTGAAGCTCCTTTTGCGAGGTCGGTACTGGCGCTACCTTACCTCTAGGCTTATCCTTGACGATAGTCAAATACTCGACATGACACCAAAAATCTTGTCGTGGCAAATTCCAAGGAGGCTGTATGAAGATTGTTTCAATCGGTGGCGGTGCTGCTGGGCTCTACTTCGGAATACTTATGAAGAAGCAAGATCCAAGCCATGAAATAACCGTGATTGAGCGAAACCGCCCCTATGACACTTTCGGATGGGGTGTGGTCTTTTCGGATTCAACGTTAGGCAACTTTGTGCGCGCGGATGAACCGACGGCACGAGAAATTCTTGGTTCATTCAACCATTGGGATGACATTGATGTGCGCATTAATGGCAAAAACTTTATCTCCGGCGGGCATGGGTTCTGCGGAATTGGCAGAAAACGCCTCCTGAATATTTTGCAGGAACGTGCAGAAGGATTAGGCGTAAAACTTTTATTTGAGACTGACATTAAAGATGATGAAGTTGTTGCAAAAGAGTACGACGCCGATATCGTCATCGCTGCGGATGGACTTAATAGTTTTATACGCGATAAGTATAAGGCGACCTTCAAACCGGATATCGATGTACGTAAATGTCGCTTTGTGTGGCTTGGTACAAAAAAGATGTTCAAAGATTTTACTTTTATATTTAAGAAAACTGAATTTGGTTGGTTCCAAGCACACGTTTATCAATTTGATGGTGATACCTCGACCTTTATTGTAGAAACACCTGAAGAAGTGTGGGCAAAAGCTGGGCTCGACAAAATGGAACAACCTGAGGCGATTGCATTTCTCGAAAATCTTTTTGCAGATGATCTAGAAGGTGCAGCATTAATGAGCAATGCATCTCATCTGCGCGGATCTGCAAATTGGATTAAGTTTCCACGCGTAATCTGCGAAAATTGGATTCAGTGGAATGAGATTGGCTCCAAGAAAGTGCCCGTAATTCTTATGGGCGATGCAGCCCATACCGCACACTTCTCAATTGGATCAGGCACAAAGCTTGCGATGGAAGATGCGATTGATCTCGCACAATCATTTGCAGATAACTCCAGCAAGGGAATTCAGGCTGTTCTTGACTCATATCAAGCCAATCGCTCTGTTGAAGTTGCAAAAATCCAAAATGCAGCAAGAAACGCAATGGTCTGGTTTGAAGAAATTGAGCGATATTCACATCTTCCTGAAGAGCAATTTAATTTCTCTCTGCTTACTCGAAGCCAGCGTATCTCTCATGAAAATCTTCGCTTACGAGATTCAGCTTACATATCTCAATTCGATAAATGGTTTACAGCCAAAACTTTTGCTGATGCAGGCTTGCCTGTGCCAAGCCCTGATTTAGAAGTTCCACCTATGTTTACTCCTTTGAAAGTCCGCGATGTCGTGCTAAAAAATCGTGTGGTTGTTTCTCCGATGGCGCAGTACTCAGCCGTGGATGGATTGGCCGCTGATTACCATCTTGTTCATCTTGGAGCCCGTGCAATGGGTGGCGCCGGCTTGGTTGTTACCGAGATGACTTGCGTCAGTGCAGATGCTCGAATCACACCAGGTTGCCCAGGACTATATAAGCCTGAACACACTCAAGGTTGGAAGCGAGTCGTTGATTTCGTGCATCAAAATACAGATGCGAAGATTGCAATACAGATCGGTCACGCAGGTGCAAAGGGTTCAACCAAACTTGCATGGGAGGGAATCGATAAGCCAGTCGAAAAAGATGGCTGGCCATTAATTTCAGCTTCCGCAGAGCAATACCTAGAAGGTGTCTCAGATACATCGCGTGAAATGACGCGCGAGGACATGGACCGCGTTAAAGCAGATTTCGTACGCGCTACCCAAGAAGCCGAGAAGGCGGGATTTGATTGGCTTGAACTCCACGCAGCTCACGGATATCTACTTTCCTCATTCATCTCCCCTATCACCAACCATCGCACTGATGAATATGGCGGCTCCTTAGAAAATCGTTTGCGTTATCCGCTTGAGGTTTTTGCGGCAGTCCGAGAAGTTTGGCCGAGTGGAAAACCAATTAGCGTTCGAGTTTCAGCACATGACTGGACCGAAGGTGGAATAACTCC
>CAILYP010000128.1:0-37823 GCA_903838475.1 uncultured Actinomycetes bacterium
CCTGCAAAGCGCCGTAAGAAGGCTGCTGCTAAGCCAGCTGCTAAGAAGGCACCTGCAAAGCGCCGTAAGAAGGCTGCTAAGCCAGCTGCTAAGAAGGCTGCTCCAAAGCGCCGTAAGAAGGCTGCTGCGAAAGCAGCACCAGCTAAGAAGGCTGCTCCAAAGCGCCGTCGTAAGAAGGCTGCTGCAAAGTAATTTGCAATTAAAAACCCCGTCGTGTTCTGAAAAGAATGCGGCGGGGTTTTTTGTTGCCAAAAATTAATATTGGAATCTTGTACGTAACTCTTTACTCAGCTCTTTTCATTTTCAGCAAGATACTGCAGGCGAAGTTCGGCGTGAACACGATCAAAAATTCTTGCCAAGTCTTCTTGATCCTTCACGGTTAAATGATCAACGAATCTATTTCGAATACTTTTAGTGTGATCGGGCGCAGCTTTTACTAAAGCCTTCCAACCTCTTTCCGTCATGACCGCCCACAATCCGCGACGATCTTCTTTGCAGGCCTCACGCTTCACCCAGCCAGCCTTCTCCATCACTTTCATGCGATGAGATAGGCGGGATTTGGAGAGCAGGGCCGCCTCGGCTAACTCACTCATTCTTATCCGCCGGCCTTGCGCCTCCGAAAGGCGGACGAGCACTTCATAATCAGGCAAGGAGAGATTATGCGAATCAAGGTCAGTCTCAAGGGCTTCGGTAAGGCGACGAGCGGTGAGGATATATGCACGCCAAGCCTTCATCTCACGGGGATTGAGCCATCGGGGCTCAGAAATCTTAGATCCTGGAGACTTCTGATTTGTCATGAGTAGATTCTAGACCCCAAAGCGCATGTAGTTGAAAGTTGTACAACTAACTTTTGCCGTAGCTGTATTACGATTCCTGCATGTCCACATTAAAAAGCGGTATTACCTTCGAGCATGCAGACCCAGCTATTCGGCCTCAAGATGACCTATTCCGACACATGAATGGAAAATGGCTTGATGAGAGTGTTATCCCATCCGACCGATCAGGTGATGGTGCTTTCTATGCCCTGCGAGTGAAAGCAGAGAAAGAAGTTTTCGACATTATCGAAGAGCTTTCCCAGCACGACCACCCAGCCGGTAGTAATGCCCAGAAGATTGGCGACCTCTACCGCTCATTTATGGACGAAGATCGCATTGAAAAATTGGGTATCACTCCCCTAGTTGAAGAACTCAAGGCAGCTGCCTCCATTCAAACCGCAAGTGACTTCATTCACTTGATGGGAGATTTTGAAACCCGTGGAAATGGTGGCCTTTTTTACTCATTCATCACAACCGACAATAAAGATTCCAATACCAATATCGCATACATCGGCCAATCCGGAATCAGCCTTCCCGATGAGGCGTACTACCGTGAAGATGAATATGCGGTTTTACGCGATGGGCTAGTAGTCCACATTGAAAAGATGTTTACCTTGGCGGGATTGCCAGATGGAAAAGAGCACGCGCAAAGAGTCTTAGCGTTAGAAACCCAGATCGCCTCCCACCATTGGGACCAAGTGCGTGACCGCGACAGTCTTGCAACTTACAACAAATTTTCTTATGCCGATCTCAAGAAATTATCTGAAGGCTTTGATTGGGAGCTCTACCTCGAAGCATCAAAGTCGCCAAAGAAAGTTGTTGAAAGCGTCATTGTTCGCCAACCCTCATTTTTTAGTGGACTTGGTCAACTTCTGGGTGATTTCGATGCGGCAGCATGGAGTTCTTGGTTGCAATGGCACCTACTTTCGGGATCAGCACCATTTCTCAATAAGGCGTTAGTAGAAGAGAATTTCGCCTTTTTTGGCACAACCTTGAGCGGAACTCCGCAGCTGCGTGAACGATGGAAGCGAGGCGTCTCCATTGTCGAAGGAGTGCTCGGCGAAGCGATTGGTGAGATTTACGTTGCAAAACATTTCCCACCTGCTGCAAAAGCTCGGATGGTCGAACTCGTCCATAACTTGCTTGAGGCATATCGCGTGGATATTCAGGCCCTTGATTGGATGACTTCTGAGACGAAGAAAAAGGCCTTTGAAAAGATTGATAAGTTCAATCCAAAAATTGGTTATCCAGATAAGTTTCGCGATTACTCAGCGCTAGCAATTGTTGCCGACGACGTAATTGCTAACATCGCGGCAACCACCAAATTCCAGATGGAGTATGAATTCGCCAAAATCGGAGCGCCAGTAGATCGCACCGAATGGCACATGTTTCCGCAGACCGTGAATGCATATTACAACCCAGGCATGAATGAAATTGTCTTCCCTGCCGGCATTTTGCAGCCTCCGTTTTTTGATCTTGAGGCTGATGATGCAGCGAACTACGGTGGCATTGGGGCAGTGATTGGCCATGAGGTCGGCCATGGCTTTGATGATCAAGGCTCAAAATATGATGGTGATGGAAACCTTACCGATTGGTGGCAAGAAAGTGATCGCGTTGAATTTGAAAAACGTTCCAGCGCATTAATCGCCCAATACGAAAAACTATTTCCGATCGAAACGCCAGATTCGCATGTCAATGGAGCCCTCACTGTTGGCGAGAACATCGGAGACCTTGGTGGATTAACAATTGCCTTAAAAGCATATGAAATCGCCTTAAATGGCACCTCCGCGCCCGTTTTAGAGGGCTTCACGGGAGTGCAACGACTTTTCCTTGGTTGGGCACAAGTATGGCGTGGAAAACTCCGCATAGAGGAGCTAAAGCAACGTCTGGCTACTGATCCGCATTCACCAAGTGAATTTCGCTGCAACCAAATCGTGAAAAACCTCAATGAGTTCTACGAGGCATTCGACGTCAAAGAAGGCGACGCCCTTTACTTGCCTGAATCAGAGAGAGTTCGAATCTGGTAACGCCCAAGCCCAAAACTTGAATTAGCTCTTAGCGGCCAATCGAGCGGCGCGACGGCGTGCTTGCTCTTCAGGATCGGGAACTGGAACTGCGGCAATGAGTCGTTGCGTATATGCATTCTTTGGGGTCTTGAGAATATCGTCTCGGTCTCCTATTTCTACCAATACTCCATCCTGCATTACAGCAATTCTGTGGGCCAAAATATCTACAACCGCCAAATCGTGGCTGATGAATAGACAAGCGAACTTTAATTTTTCCTGAAGTTCTTGGAAGAGTTCTAGAAAGCGCGCTTGTACTGAAACATCAAGAGCCGAAGTTGGTTCATCTGCTATCAAAAGATCAGGCGTCAGAGCCAGAGCTCGAGCAATACCAACACGTTGGCGCTGACCGCCAGAGAGTTCATGTGGATAGCGGTTCCTGTAGCTACGCGGAAGCTCCACTTGATCCAATAAATCTTCAACTCTGCGATTTAAGCTATCGCCCTTAGCGAGCCCAGCAAGAAAAATTGGTTCGCCAATTGATTCACCGATTGGCAAACGTGGATTTAGCGAGCTTGCAGGATCCTGAAAAACGATACCCGTATGTCGACGGATCATAAATAAATCTCTTTGGGTTGCATTACTGATGTCATTACCCATTATGCGAATTTTTCCGTGCTTGCTTGGAAGCAAACCTATTGCTGCGCGACCCACAGTCGTTTTTCCAGAACCAGATTCTCCAACAAGTCCCAGCACTTCTCCTGGATAAATTTCTATACTGAAATTCTTAACGGCCACAAATGCTGGAATACGTCCACGCTTAGGGTATTCGATGGTGACATCTTCAAGCTTCAAAACTGGAACATCATTGTGCAACCTGTCCACGACAAGTTTTCGCTTGGCCACTTGTCCCAATTTCGGCACAGAGGCAAGAAGATCCTGAGTGTATGGATGTGTTGGTTTTTCAAATATTTGCTTAGCGCTACCGCTTTCAACAATCACACCATCTTTCATAACCAAAATATCATCGGCCATATCGGCTACAACGCCCATCGCATGAGTGATGAGGAGAATCGCAGAATTCAGACGGGATTTAAGTCCTCTCATCAAGTCAAGAATTTCTGCTTGAACGGTTACATCTAAAGCCGTTGTAGGTTCATCGGCAACAAGAAGGGCTGGATCGCATGCAAGTGCCTGAGCGATCATGGCGCGCTGCCTTTGTCCACCTGAAAGTTGATGCGGATATTTTTCAAAGGACTTATCGGGGTCTGGAATTTCAACCATATCGAGTAGTTCGACCGCACGGGCGCGCGCTTCCTTTGGTCCCATATCAAAATGAGTCCGCAAGGTTTCTACTATTTGAAAACCAATGGTGTAAACCGGATTAAGAGCAGACATTGGCTCTTGGAAAATGTAGGCCACTTCCTTGCCGCGGAACTTACGTAATACGGATGCGGGCGCCCCAATGACTTCTTGGCCCTTTATTTTAACGCTACCAGTCATGCGGGAATTAGATGCAAGAAGACTCATTATTCCCATTGCGGTAGTGGATTTACCACTTCCAGATTCACCCACAATTGCCGTGACCTTGCCAGCATGGACGTCAAAAGTCATGTTGCTCGCTGCTGGATACCAAATTCCATCAACCCAAAATTCAACAGTAAAATCATTAACACTTAAAACAGGTGTTAAATCCATTTTATCTTGAGTGCTCATGCTATTTACCGCCCAACTGTGACAATATTACTTCGTGACCAATCCAGAAATTTTCAGAACGAAAACTAGCTACCTCATGGTGGGCACTTTCGCTGTGTTGGTTCTGGGAATTAATATTCAAACGTGGTTGAGCGACGGCGTACGCACTGGAATCATCACTGCGGTCTGGACAATCTTCGTAGGCTCTGTGGTCTACCAAATTCTCTTCCGCCCTAAAATTGTTTTCTTTGACGAAGGCATAACCATTTCGAACCCCGTCAAGGAACTCACTTTCGGATGGGATCAAGTTGATTCCATCGAAGCCAGATACAGCATGTCCGTTGTTGTCCAGGGAAAAACTATCTATGCGTGGGCTGCTCCCGCTCCAAGTCGATACCACGCTAGAAATATCCATCCAAGTGAATTGCGTGGACTCAAAGTTGGTAGCGAAGGAACTTTGAGACCCGGGGAATCCCCACGAAGTGATTCTGGCGTCGCCAAACACATCGCTCAAATGCGATTGGATAACTTCGTCGAAAAACGCATCCTCGGAGTTGAAAGCTCTATCCGATATGACTTCGTCGGTATTTCCATAACCGTTGTAAGCCTGATGCTTGGTATTGCACTCAACATAATTGGCTTCTAGAAGCATTCTTATGCACCACGCTTCATAGAGCGCGCTAGTGCTTTATCTTTAAAACTTAGCCGACGGCGTTGGCGTGGATCAAACGCATCACGCAATCCATCTCCGATGAAGTTGATGCTCAAAGCAATCGTGATGATAAAGAATCCTGGCCACCAAAAGAGCCATGGTCGAGTTGTAAATGAATCTTGATACTGGCTAATGAGCAGACCCAAGGAAACGTCAGGCGCAACTACACCAAAACCAAGATAAGAGAGCGCCGTCTCTAGCAATATTGCCCCAGACATTAAAAGGGTCACTGAAACGATGATGATTCCAACGGCATTAGGCAAAATATGCTTAAAGATAATTCGTCGACTAGACGCACCAGCGACTCTTGCGGCATCAACAAAATCGCGTTCTCGAAGCGTTAAGAATTCTCCGCGAACTAAGCGTGATAACCCGGTCCATGAAAAAAGTCCGAGATAGAAGGCCAAGAAAGTTACACCTAGATTTCCAAAGTGATAGCCGACAACCGCGCCGATAATGATTGCTGGAATAGTTATTAAGAAATCCACAAAACGCATCAAGATGGCATCTATCTTTCCACCGAAGTATCCAGAAACAGCTCCTACGACAGTTCCTATAGATCCAGCAATAGCCCCAATAATTACCGTAACGAGAAGTGAACGCTGGGTACCGCGCATCACGAGTGCGAAGTAGTCGCGGCCAATATCATCTTGACCAAATGGGTGCTCACCCATCCCGATGCCAGCGCCTCCAAGAAATTTCGGTAGCAAACTAAAGGTTGGGCATCCAACTGTGCCATCTTTACAAAACTTTAATTCGGGCAAATCAGTGCTCGAATATTTCCACCAGCCATGGATGTTTAAAGGTCCAATTTTGAATCCCAAAGAGGTGTAGACGAGCAGATAAACAAATATCAACATAAAAATTGAAGCGATTGCAGCCTTATGCTGGAAAAAGCGCTTTCGCACAATTTGGCTCTGCGTTAATCCAATTGTGTCCAGGGCAAAAATTGGCGCCTCGCCACGATCCGCTATCGACTTGGGAGTCTTTTCAATTTTCATTTGCTACCTGCCACTCGAACGCGTGGGTCAAGGAAAGAATAAAGTAAATCAGCGATTAAATTAGCCAGCACGGAGAGAGAAGCTGTCACAAAGAAAACACCCATGAGAAGATTCAAATCAAAAGAAGTAAGTGCGTTCTGGAAGAGGGTACCCATAGCGTGCCATCCAAATACTCGTTCAGTAATGATTGCACCACCAATGACTCCAGCCAGATCGACTACGACAATTGTGCTGATGGGAATGAGAGTATTTCTAAATGCGTGACGCATTACTACCGTGCGCTCGGAGAGGCCCTTAGCGCGCGCAGTTCGAATGTAATCCTGATTGAGTACTTCTAGCATTGTTCCTCGCGCAAATCGAATATATCCGGCAAAGGAAATAAGTAATAGCGCAAGAGTCGGCAGAATTAAGTGAACCAAACGGTCAAGTAAAACTACCCAAAAATTGTGTGACTGAAGCAAGATATCTGCTTGCCCAAGAGTAGGAATAGGTCGCCCATTAACTCCATCTTGTAATAGATATGGGGCAAATGTCTTCATTAACCGATCGACCACAACGAGAGCGCTCATACAAAAGCCCGCGATAATGGATGTTCTCACAATTGGACCACGGTCGACTTTTGCAAAAAATAAACCTAGCCCGGTTGAGACGCCAAGATTCAGCATTAAAAGTCCAACCAGCACGAGCAGTGAAGAATGATGATCAAAAATGTATTGAATTGGGTAGTACATCACAACGCCTAAACCGGCCATTGTTAACGTTGCCTTAACCGCTGGTGTATTTTCCAATCCGGTCGAAAGAAGGGTCACTCCAAAAGCAATTCCAATCGACATAAGCAAAATAACGATTGGTCCCAGTCCTGGGTGTAAGAACCAGTGCGTCAAACTAAAGTAGGTAAAAACTGCTGCATGAGAAATCGCAGAAACTCCAAATATCTTAAGAAACTTGCGACGCTCGCCACCGATGACTCCGGCCCAGAAAAATCCGCCAAAAAGCGAAAATGCAATAATCCAAAATGCGGAGATAGAACCTGATACTAAAAAGTTATTGAAATCAATAGCCAAAAATTGCTTCAACAAAACTGCAACCCAGAAAATGGGAAGTGAGAAGAGTAGAAACGAGAAGAATGTAACAACATAGTCAAAGCGAGAATATTGGCGCAGGGCGGTCGCAATTCCTAACATAATTCCAAGGATGATCGCCAAAATAGTTGCAGAAATTACCAATCTAAAAGTTACGGGTATTGCCCCAGCAAGCTCAGTTAGCACTGAGTTACCATCGCGAGTGGTTCCAAAATTGAGGTTACCTGTGAAGACTCCAGCTATGCCCTTAATCCACTTAAAGTAACGAAGCGGCGGCGGGGTATGCAGATCAAGTTGTTTGACGAGTGCAAGAAGCTGGACTTTGTCCTTAGGATCTTTGCTGAATTTTAGCCCTTCAGTTGGGTCTCCAGAAAGAGCGGTCAAGTTATACAAAATAAAACTTGAACCAAAGAGAATGAGTAAAAGTATGCCTAAGCGCCGGGAAATAAAGGCAAACACTCTTAACTCACCTCGCCTCTTCTACTCATTATTTTTTAAATTCTTTTAATTTGTTACCAATAATAGATTGGTAATGACAGAGTAAGAGTGGTGTTCAGATATTTAAATATCGAAATATCGAAATATCGAACACCACTCTTAACTAATGTTTCAATCCTAATCTTACGTTATTTGTAAGACTGTGATTTTAGAAATGCCACTCCCAATAGTTCCATGCAACTACTGGATTGAATGGGCTTGGCTTTACGCCAGATAGTGAGGATGTGTAAGCAGTCACTCCTGGAGATTGGTACAACGGTAAGAAGTAGGACTTCTTGAATAGAGCGCGCTCAATTTCAATAGTCTTTCTTGTCACTGCTGATTTAGGAAGAGTTGTTGATTGCAATTGCTTGCAATCTGCTTCAAGAGTTGCATCGTTCCAAGCGCCATCGTTATAGCCGCCATCTTTCTGGAACAGTGCGCAAAGTCCGTCTTGAGTTGGAACTCCAAGACCCCATGCGTACAAGCTTGCATCATATCCATTGTCTTTAGCTAGGTGAGAACTCCACTTAGCGTCGGGAGCGCCTGATACGGCAAATCCAGCTTTTGCTACTTCAGCCTTAATTAGCGCCATTTCACTGGCACGAATTGCTTTTGTGCTGTAAATAAAGCGAACTGGAAGTGGGCTCTTCAGCGCATTTGGATAATAATGCTTAACGATCTTAAGCGCCTGAGCTGTACGGCTTGCTTGAGAACCTACAGAGAAAACGGAGGTTCCGTTAGCAGCAATTTGTGGACCATAACCAGATTTGTCACTTGGTGGCACAAATACTGAGTTCATCACGACTGCATTTGAGTTGATTGGCTTTACTAGCTTGTCAACAATATCTTGACGAGGCAATGCCAAAAGGAATGCAGTTCTCAGCGCAAGTGCTTTCGCTGCACCCTGTGTTGCGTCAGAGAAAATACCCGTGTAGTGATCCGTCGAAGTTGGGCCATCGCCGGCCTTCAAGTCAACGTGTTCATAGCCCGCAGAGTCTCCACCGACAGTTGTGATTCCTGACAATTTCTTAATTGCAGCAACTACATCAGGTGTTGGTGCGCCTCCGCCGTATAGATCCAATTCACCATTAGCTAGGGCTTGAGTAGCGGTTGAATCGTTGATTACATAACTGTAAACAAGTTTTGTAATTCCGTTGAGATCTGGGCCAGAGTTAGCTTTCTTATTCTCGACCAATGTGCAGTTTTGGTTCTTTACACATGATTCAACGATGTAATCACCATTTGAGATGAGAAGTAGCGGATTTGTTGAAGAATTTACGTCTTGAATGTTGTAATCCTCAGACCAAATCTTTCCCATTGCCTTGAGGCGAGAAGTATTCTTCGAGGTGAAATCGCTCAAGAACTTGGCTTTTGCAGCAGCATTCTCAGCAGCAGTCCCAAGTTTTGTCTTTCCGTCTACCATCAATTCAAGTGCATGGACGGGAGTTGGTCCAGGACCGTAAAAAGACCAGTCTGGGATTTGTGAGCTGTAGCGAACTGTTACAGACATGTGATCTGCTGAAAGTGTTGGCTCACCAGCTACGTTATTGTCGTAAACACCTGCGTATCCCAATGATGCGAAACTTGATGTATCAGCGGGATCACCCAAGCCAGCGGCAATTGAATACTTGCTGGAAGAGACAATGTGGCCGAATAGGAGATCGACGCCATCAATTGGCGACCCATCTGACCAGACTCTGCCAGGGTTTACAGTGTATTGAACTCTAAAATCAGACTTTGTATTTTTTACAATTTTATAGGTTCCGAAAATAGTGTTATTAATCTGCTTTCCGGTGTCATTAAAGTAAGTGAATCCAAAATAGGTCATGTAACCAATATCGGCATTCGAAGTTAGCCCTTGATCAATAACAGATGCGTTCAATCCAGTCATTGGAGTTGATTCCATCAATGTGATAGAGGATTTCGCTGCATGTGCTGGCCCCATTGCAATGCCGGTAACGGCCATCGCGAGAGAGGACACAACTGCAACAGTTGCCTTCCCTGTGAAACGTAGCTTCATTTGTTCTCCTTTTGAGGGTTACCAAGAAACTGTCACGGCCCTAGCTAGAGGCCATGCCTGATCTCGGATAGTCAGGGAATCTTGCCCTAAATGTCGGGTTTAAGAAAGAGGCTAGAAGGGGGTTAGATACGGATATGACCAATTCCAGCGGTGCTAGCGGGTTTTCCTTCAGGCAGACGCACACCATCGATGGCCGCCAGGCTCGGGCGGGTGAAATTACAACCCCTCATGGAGTAATTCAGACCCCTGCCTTCATCCCGGTTGGCACTAAGGCAACAGTGAAAGCCGTCCTGCCTGAATCGATCAAAGATCTAGAGGCACAAGCCGTGCTTGCCAACGCTTATCACTTGTATCTCCAACCCGGCAGCGATGTAGTCGATGAAGCCGGGGGGCTTGGAGAATTTATGAATTGGAGTGGCCCAACCTTTACCGATAGCGGCGGATTTCAAGTTCTCTCCCTTGGCGTCGGATTCAAAAAAGTAATTGCCATGAACGAAGATACTTTTCGCTCAGATGAAGTGATTGCGGAAAAGAAGGAGCGCTTAGCTCACGTCGATGATGATGGCGTAACTTTCAAATCTCATCTTGATGGTGCAATGCATCGTTTCACACCAGAAATTTCTATGCAGGTTCAACACCAACTTGGAGCAGACATTATTTTTGCATTTGACGAATGCACCACTTTGCATAACACAAGAAAATATCAGGAGAAATCTTTAGAGCGCACACGCAAATGGGCTATTCGGTGTCTCAAAGAACATGATCGTTTAACAAAGGAACGAAACCACCGACCATATCAAGCCCTATTTGGAGTATTGCAAGGCGCTCAGTATGAAGACCTTCGCCGTAAAGCTGCGCAGGACCTTGGTGGAATGAATGTTGATGGAGTTGAGTTTGATGGCTTCGGATTGGGCGGAGCCCTTGATAAAGAAAAACTTGGAACAATTGTTGGGTGGCTATGTGAAGAATTACCGCAAAACAAACCCCGTCATCTTCTAGGTATTGGTGAGCCCGATGATCTTTTTGTCGGAGTTGAAAATGGAGCGGATACTTTTGACTGCGTTGCACCATCTCGCCAAGCTCGCACTTCTGCAGTGTTTACACCACGCGGACGGGTGAATATGACGAACGCCAAATATAAACGACAGTTCTCCCCCATCGATGAAACATGTGATTGCTATACCTGCCAGCACTACACGGCGGCCTACTTAAATCACCTATTCAAAGGTAAAGAGATGCTTGCGGCAACGCTTGCAACTATTCACAATGAGCGGTTCATTGTTCGCTTGGTCTCGATGATGCGTGAAGCGATTATTGCTGGCAATTTTTTTGAGTTGAAAGAGGACTTTATGGGCAGGTTTTATGGTCAAGCTACTTGAAATGAGCGTTTAGCCAACCCCATCCAGTAACCATCAATCTTTGTTTCAGGTGCGTCGTCAGAAATAGTGGCTGCGCCTAAAGTGATAAAAATCGGCGCAAAATGTTCAACGGTTGGGTGGGCATAAGGCATTCCCGGCGCCAAACTTTTGTAGTTCATCAATTCATCAATCGCGCCTCGATCCAAGGTTTCTTTTGCCCAGATATCAAACTCAAGACTCCAACCAGGAGGCACAGCATTAATGGTCCAATCCTTCAGATATGGCAGGCCGTGTGTTAAAAAACCGCTACCCACAATCATCACTCCTTCATCACGAAGTGGAGCCAACTTTTTTCCAATAGCAAAAAGTTTCTCTGGATCATATGTCGGAATAGACATTTGAAGAATAGGAATTTCGGCGTTGGGATACATTTTCATTAGAGGCACATAGGCGCCGTGATCCAAGCCCCGATTAGATTGATGCACAACGTCATCGCGGAGTAGTCCAGCAATTCTTGTTGCTAATTCTGGAGCCGTTGGTGCTTTGTACTGTAATTCATAATATTTTGGATGAAAGCCCCCAAAGTCATATATCAAGGGTGTATTTGGTTCAATAGAACTTAGCGCCAATGGTGCTGACTCCCAATGCGCACTCACGATTAATACTGCTTTTGGTTTTTCCATAGACATGGACCATGCTGAAAGTTCGCTACTCCACACCGGGTCATCAAGCAGCATCGGCGCACCGTGGCCTATGTAGAGTGCGGGAGTTTTCATTACAGTAAACTATCGGTTTTTAGTTGAATATTCAACTAAATTACCGTTCCTCGTAAGCGGGATATTCGATTCATGGCCGCGTCATGCGAGGGAGGTCTATCCCCCAAGGCTCCCTTAAGAATTTTCAAACTGAACTTAGCAATCTGCAACCAGATCCTTCGGGGTTTCTTCAGTCGCAATAATTCTCGTTCCGAATCTGTCAAAGTGATAATGGCGGCCTTCAAGAGAATGCGATAAAAGAAAAGACTCATAACCCCAAAAGGTGGCTTCAAAATAAATTTCACAACCTCGTGAGTCGTCGGTGAGTACGAAAGTTCCCTTTTCATAAAATCATCCATAGTCGATTTCAATTCCGCAACCGACGCTGGAGCTCCAATCAAACCTAACTGTTCACCGCTCAATCGCCATTCATTTACATATTCATCTGCGCTCGTGGTAATTGGGTACCCGCATGCTTGATGGGCGAAGAGGAATGATTCGGTAAAAGCGCAATGCACCCATAATAAGAATTGTGGATCTCGAGCTGAATAGGGTGCGCTCTTGCCATCTTTTTGAACAAAATCTCCGTTCACTCGCTTGTGCATCTCATTTACGCGGGCAGCTTCGCGAGCAATCGCCGTTTTTGAGCCAAAAGTAGTAATGGTGAGCCAGCGAGAAGTTCCCTCAAGTCGACCCAACAGGTCAGTTTCATAGCGTGAGTGAGTGGCTACTCCAGCGAGCGCAGCAGGATGGGCTGCTTGCAGCAGTAGGGCTCTAATCCCCCCTATCAGCGTGGCGACACTGCCATGCACCTGCCAGACCGCACTATCAGGCCCAAATAACCCCTCGTCCTCGCCCTCTTCAATGTATTTCACCCACTCCGGACGCCCATTGGGCTCTCCTGAGACCATCTCTCTAAATCGATTGGCAACTGGCGCCATAAGGCGATTAATGATCACAGGCTTAGATTAGGGCGCGGGCTGAGTGGCGACCACCCAAAAGTTGCCTTACGATAGCGAGCCTGCTCACAAGCAGATTAAATTTAGGTGAACTGCAAGAGAAGAATTGGGAGTGCGATGTCCGGAGTTAGCGTGTTGGGCGAAAAGCAGATTCAAGGTCGCTCACCCAGCCGAATCGCTTGGGAAAAACTAAAGCGTGATAAAACCGCATGGGTTTCATTATCTGTCGTGATCTTATTTATATTGTTAGCAGCTGCCTCGCCAATCTTTGAAGCAATTATGAAAACAACTCCAGATGCGTTCCATCCAGATACTTTGGATGCAATGCGCGGCGCTCTTCCGCATGGAGCCCTTGGTGGAGTGAGCGGACATCACTGGTTTGGTGTCGAACCACGCACGGGTCGAGACGTCTTTCTACGTTTTGTTTTTGGGGCACGTACCTCTCTATTGATTGCCCTTGCGGCGACCGCAGTGGCAACCGTAATCGGTGTATTAGCAGGATTAATTTCTGGATTTTTTGGCGGAAAAATAGACCAACTAATTTCTCGAGTCCTAGAAATTGTGATGGCTTTCCCATCCATTCTTTTCGCACTCGCAATCACCCCGGTACTTGAATCTGTCTTAGAAAATGCAGGAGTCCCTCAGGGAAATGCCGCACGTATTCCAGTCATGATCATTGTGATGGCAACATTTGGCTGGCCATACATTGCCCGCATTGTTCGTGGTCAAGTAATTTCACTACGTGAAAGAGAATTCGTCGAAGCAGCACGCGCACTTGGAGCATCTCGGCCTCATCTAGTATTTAAACAAATTCTGCCAAACCTTTGGGCGCCAATTCTCGTTACGGTTGCTCTGAACATTCCATCCTTTATCACTACGGAAGCTGCATTAACGTTTTTAGGTGCTGGCGTTATTGAACCTGCATCTGACTGGGGAGCCATGTTGCTTCAATCCGTACCGTTTTATGGTGTAGATCCGATGTACACCTTTATCCCGGGCATCGGATTATTCCTCCTAGTATTGGGCTTCAACCTCTTTGGAGACAGCGTACGTGATGCGCTAGATCCAAAGAGTGCTCGATGATCACATCACGTGAAATAAAAGCAATACAACTTAATAACCCTCATATGAGAAAGACCCTCACAGAAACGGATAAAGCCTAGATGACACTTCATCGCAAAGCTGGACTCGTGGTTGCTGTAGCTGCTCTTGCGGCCACGGCTCTCTACGCAATCCCATCTGCAAATGCTGCAAATGCTTCATGGAATGGACCAGCTCCAGCCGTGGCAGGCGCAGTATCAGGTGGAACACTTAACATCCTAAATCAGGGCGACTTCGAACACGTTGATCCTGCACGTAACTACGTTGGTGGAACTCTTGATTTCTACCGCTTCTTCATTCGTACGCTGACTCAATATCGCACCATAAATGGTAAGACTGAGTTGGTTCCAGATTTAGCTTCTGACCTCGGTACAACAAAAGATGGCGGCCTTAACTGGACCTTCAAACTTCGTTCTGGTATCAAGTACGAAGATGGAACAACTGCTACTTGTGCGGATATGAAGTACGGTATTGAACGTACCTATAACGACGATGTCCTAGATGGTGGAACAACGTATGCCCATGACTTCTTGGCGAACCCAACTGGTTATGCTGGTCCATACACAACTCCAACTAAGGACCTTACATCTGTGACTTGTTCTGGAGATTCAATCTCCTTCAAGCTCGCACAAAAGGTGCCTTACTTCGCATACGTAACTACTTTTGGAGCATTCTCACCAGTTCCAGTTGCTAAGGATACGAAGCAGAACTATGACTTGCACCCAATGTCCACCGGACCTTACAAGATCGAATCCTATGACCGTAACAAGCAGATGACTTTGGTCCGCAACACGTACTGGGATCCAAAGACAGACCCAATTCGTCACGACTTCCCAGACACAATCAAAGTGAAGTTTGGATTCGAGCAGAACGCTCTCGAGCAATCGCTTGTTTCCGATTCTGGAGATGCACGAACAGGAATGTCTCTTGACACTCAAGTTGTTACTAACCTTGGAACCGTCGTTGGAAATTCTAAATACGCAGATCGATTCGTGCGTTTTAATGATCCGTACGTCCGCTACTTGGCAATCAATATGGATACAGTCAAGAACTCAAACGTGCGTAAGGCAATTCAATGTGCAATTGATCTAAAGACAGTCCTCTTGGCTGCTGGCGGACCACTTGCTGGTGCTTACACCAACTCATTGATTCCTACCTTTATCGATCCGGCTTATCGCAACTTCGAAATTTGTGGTCGCGATGTTCACACTCATCCAGAAGCTCAGGTTGCTGCGGCAAAATCTCTTCTCAAGGGTGTAACAAAGGCTCAGAAGTCTCTGATCCTTGCTTACCGCGATAAGGGCGTAGAGCCACAACGTGCTGCAGCAGCTCAAGCTGCTCTTCAAGCTGTTGGCTTTAAAGTCACGATGCAAAAGCTTCCACGTGCTGGTTACTACACAGCAATTGCAAAGCGTGGTGTTCCTAATGAGCCAGATGTTATTCAAACATCATGGGGCTTTGACTGGCCAGCTGCATCAGGAGTTGTGCTTGCACTTCTTGATGGACGCACAATGACTAAGACAGATGCTCACTCAAACTACTCACGTCAGAATATTCCTGGAATCCAGGCTCTATTCCGTAACGCTGATAAGGCAAGCTCAACTGATGCACAAGAAACTCAACTTGGAGACATTGAGCAGAAGTTGATTAAGGACTATGCAGCCGTTATGCCTACATTCATCGAAACTTCCAACTTCCTTGTTGGTTCAGGTATTGGTGGAGCACAGGCTGATGGTGGTTATGGAACTCTCTCTCCTCTTAATGCATACGTTAAGAAGTAAGAAGTTAGCTAGCCATAGACTAAAAATAAGTTAATACTGGTTACAGAGAATCCGATGGCGGGTCACCGCCATCGGATTTCTTAAGTTAATAAATCAAAACTGAAGGAGAATAATGAGATACCTAGTGCGCCGCCTTGTAGGTGGTGGAATTGTGCTGACAATCGTCAGTGCAGTTGTATTCGGTATTTTCTATATTCTCCCAGCCGATCCTGCACGTTTAGCGTGCGGTAAAGCATGTACACCGGAATTGATTGCGAAAATCCGGCACACACTTGAAATTGATCAGCCGGTTACCGTTCAATATGCACGTTTTGTCAAAGGTATTTTTGTCGGGCGAGATTATCTCAAGGGTACAACTGCCCAAATTCATTGTCCTGCTCCGTGCCTTGGGTATTCATACCAAACTGATGAGCCCGTTACTTTCTTAATTCGCGATCGCCTGCCTGCGACTCTTTCAGTTGCATTTGGTGCATCAATTCTCTGGTTACTCGTTGGCCTGCTCACAGGCATTATTTCGGCACTACGACGAGGCACATGGATTGACAAGGCCGCACAAACTTTTGCCTTAGGCGGCGCTTCACTTCAAATTTACTTTGTCGGCCTTGTTTTACAATTTATTTTTGTCGATAAGTTACAAATTTTGCACTCTCCAGGCTATGTATCTCCGCTTCAGAACCCCAAAGAGTGGTTCGCCGAGATGTTATTGCCTTGGATCACCTTGGCATTCCTATTGTCAGCTATTTATGCCCGATTAACACGATCTGGCATGCTAGAAATTATGAGCGAAGACTATATTCGCACTGCTCGCGCTAAAGGATTAAGCAAAACTAGAGTGAACCTAAAGCACGTCTTGCGCGCTGCAATAACACCCATAGTTACCGTCTTTGGTTTGGATCTTGGACAGCTACTTGGCGGCGCGGTCATCACCGAATACGTATTTAATATCCCTGGACTTGGAAGACTCGCAACTGATGCTGTTTCAAATGTCGACCTTCCTGTCATAGTTGGAACTGTTATGTTCGCTGCCTTCTTCATTGTTTCAGCAAACATTCTTGTCGATCTTCTCTACAGCCGACTTGATCCGAAGGTGAGACTCAAGTGACGCCATATCTTTCAGTAAAAGACCTTAAAGTTCATTTCCCAACTGATGATGGAATTGTTAAGGCAGTCGATGGAATCAGTTTCACCCTAGAAAAGGGAAAGACCCTTGGAATTGTTGGCGAATCTGGCTCTGGTAAATCTGTAACAAGCTTGGCAATCATGGGACTTCACAAAGAGTCTCGCGCCCAAGTAAGTGGAGAAATTCTGGTCGATGGCATTGACGTTGTAGCCTCATCTGAAAACGAAGTTCGAGAGCTTCGTGGCAAGAGCATGGCTATGATTTTTCAAGATGCACTTGCTGCTCTTCACCCTTATTACACCGTTGGAAATCAAATTGCAGAAGCGTATCGAGTTCATAATAATGTCTCTAAAAAAGTAGCTGAGACTCGTGCAATTGAAATGCTCGATCTTGTGGGAATCCCAGATCCCGCAAAACGCGCCGAATCTTATCCACATCAATTTTCCGGTGGCATGCGCCAGCGCGCCATGATTGCGATGGCACTTTCATGCAATCCATCACTTCTCATTGCCGATGAACCAACGACTGCTCTTGATGTAACGGTTCAGGCTCAGATTCTTGATTTACTTCGCGATCTTCAAAAGGAATTTGGCTCTGCAATCATTTTGATAACTCATGATTTAGGCGTTGTCGCCGAAATTGCGGATGATATTTTATTGATGTACGCAGGTCGTGAAATTGAAGGCGGAAGTACTCGCGATTTGCTCAAGAATCCCCAACATCCATATGCGTGGGGCTTACTCTCCTCGATCCCACGCTTAACTGGCGACCCAACGATCTCCCTTCCATTTATTGAAGGAACTCCCCCAAGTTTGATCAATCCTCCTACGGGCTGCTCCTTCAATCCGCGCTGTAAGTACGTTGACCGTGTGGGTGGCGCATGCTCTGTGCAAGTGCCAAATCTAATTGAGATTCCGGGTAGTTCTGGCCATGCTGTGCGCTGCCATTTAGATCATAACAACCGAGTGAGTATTTTTGATTCTGAAGTGAGGCCCTTCCTATGACCACTCCTCTTTTAAAAGTTTCAGGACTCACTAAACATTTTCCGACCGCCAAGACCGGGCTCTTCACTGATGGCCCGGTCGTTCAGGCAGTCGATAATATTTCTTTTGAATTAGCCTCAGGTGAAGCACTCGGCCTGGTTGGTGAATCTGGATGTGGTAAATCAACAACCGGAAGACTTATTACTCGATTGATAGAGCCTACGGCTGGCAGCATTGAATTTGATGGGCAAGATATTTCAAATTTGTCTGCCGGTGATCTTCGTCCAATTCGTACGCATATGCAGATGATTTTCCAAGATCCTTACGCTTCTCTAAATCCGCGACATACCGTTGGCACAATTATTGGAACAAGTTTTGATATCAATAAAATAAAGCCTGAAGGTGGCGTAAAAAAAGCCGTTCAGGAACTTCTTGAAATCGTTGGCCTCAATCCCGAGCACTACAACCGCTATCCGCATGAATTTTCAGGTGGACAGCGCCAGCGCATTGGAATTGCTCGAGCCCTTGCCGTTCGGCCTAAATTGATTGTTGCAGATGAACCAGTATCGGCGTTGGATGTCTCCATTCAAGCTCAAATTATTAACTTACTTCAACAATTACAAAGAGAGTTCTCGTTAGCTTTCGTATTTATCGCTCACGATTTAGCCGTTGTGCGCCATTTCTCCCAGCGTGTAGCTGTTATGTATCTCGGTAAAATCGTAGAAGTAGCCGATCGCGATACGTTGTATGCCTCACCAAGGCACCCGTACACCAAGGCGCTCCTGTCTGCAGTTCCCGACGCCGACCCTGATGGTATTGGCGCACGTGATCGAATTCGATTGACTGGAGATGTTCCAAATCCCATCAACCCTCCTTCGGGTTGTCGTTTCCGCAATCGTTGTTGGAAAGCGCAAGATATTTGTGCCAGCCAAGAGCCAGCCTTCGTGCAACTTGGTAAAACTTCTGTGGCTTGCCACTTTCCAGAAAGCTAAGCTCAAAGAATGAGTGAACTTCGGGCAAGCGCACCGCTGCTTGACGCCTATCTTTCTTACTTCGAAGCGCACCATATTTCATTTACGATTCCCGGCCATAAACACAAAGCCTCGCTGCTCGATGAAGGTTTAGGTCGAGTTGTGGATTCAGATCTTCCACTTTATGGTGGTTTAGATGAAATTAAATTAACTCATAAAGTTTTGGAGAAAGCAGAATCCCTTGCAGCCAAACTCTGGGGAGCTGACTGGGCGCGCTTTTCTACTGGTGGCTCAACCCATGCTAATCAAGCAGTAGTGCTTTCACTTGGTAAGCCGGGCGATAAAGTGGCAATTTCACGCACTGCCCATAGATCAGTTTTAAGTGCGCTTGTGCTTAGCGGCCTTGAACCTATCTGGATGTCTCCAGAACTTGATGAGAAAACAGGAGTTCCGATAGGAATTGCACTTACGGAAATTGAACGAGTGGTTGATTTAAATCCCATAGCAATTCTGCTCACTGAGCCTGGCTACCTTGGAACGCTCTCGGACCTTGGGCCTATTATCGAACGCGCCCATTCGAGGAAGATCGCTGTCGTTATTGACGCTGCTTGGGGTGCTCACTACGGATTTCATAAAGACATTCCTGCTCACGCAATAGCACTTGGCGCCGATGCAGTTGTAACAAGTATCCACAAAAATTTACCTGGGTACAGCGCAGCAGCGCTGCTACTGGTAAAAGGTCCACTTATTAACCGTGAGCGATTGAATCAGAGTTTTGAAACCACTCATACAACTTCACCAGCAGGCGCTCCCCTGGCTTCAATCGATGCAACCCGCGCCTTATTACAAATCCGTGGCTCGCAGTTACTAGATGATTTGTTGAAGTGCGTCTTAGGATTTATAACGGACGTTGAGAGCGCAATCGGTCAGAAAATATTTCTGTCGGCACAGGATTTCAATCCCGGCCGATTCGATCCTTCAAAGCTAGTCATGCAAACATCAGGAATAGGCATATCTGGAGTTGAACTCGAAAAGCTGCTCCAGAAGCGCGGTATTCGAGTTGAAATGGCAGATCGCGACACCGTTGTTTTCTTAGCCACACTAGCTGACACTCAATCTGATTTTGCTGAACTTACTAAAGAAGTAATTGCTGCTATCAATGCGCTTAAAGGAGCTGCCCGCCCAATAAAAATTTCCTTGAGTTGGTCAGTTGTACCGGACCAAGTTTTGACACCCCGCGAAGCATATTTTGCCGAAACCGAATTAGTAAGTCGCGATCAAGCTAGTGGGCGCATTAGTGCTGACCTCATTGCACCTTATCCGCCCGGAGTTGCTGTACTAGCTCCCGGTGAGCGCATCACCGAAGCAATACTTAAGGGATTGATTGAAACTCACAACGATGGTGTGCGAATTGCATATGCAACAGATCCCACACTTCAACACTTTCGTGTTGTGAAGTAAAGCCTTACTCTCCTAAAGCCTTTAAAATTTGCGCAGCATGATCTGTCGGATGCTTTGTATATGTATGAACCCAAGTCTCAATTGAGTATTGTCCAGATTCTGAATGTTCACCAAAATTATTTAATTGATCGGGTGTTAGGCGCCTTAAAATCATCAAGGATGAAGCTCGTACTGCTCTAAAAACATTGAGAGAAAGCTCGATTGGTAGTTCTCGGTACCCAAGTGTCGAACTTTGAGCCCATTTATCTTCGTCATAGCCTTGAATCCCAGTACCAGGCTCGGCTACAAGGCGACGCAATCTGGCATATGACTGTGCTTCGCTATCGGCCAGGTGGTGAACTACTTGGCGCGGGGTCCATCCTTCTCCATCAGTTTTATCAAGGTCACTCTCTTCAAGAGTTTCTACGATACGAAGGAAATCATTTGTTGCCTTTTCATAGTCGGAGGCCATTGCTGCAATACTCATACCGAAAGTGTACTCAAGAAATTTGGACTCCCGTGAGGTCGTGCAACGCTGAAAAAACCGCCTCACTAGACCAGGATGGCTCTTGTGGCTTTGCAAGATTATTTAACCCATCTTCGCTAAGGAATTTTTTGAGTTTCTCTGGAATTTTTGCTTGACCTGGATTTGGATTTCCTAAATCAAGCCATTTCCAATGGGAATCCGGGCCAACAATTAAGACAAGATCGGGGTGAGTTACATCATAAGCAGATGGCTTACCGCTCTGCCAATCCAACGGGAGTGCAGCCCGTTCAGATGCTGTGTATTGAACTCGCATTGCTGGCGCACCAAAGTATGTCCACATGGCTTTAAGGTCGCTATCACTGCCCGAACCGAGCGCGAAATTAGAATCGTTGTAGAGTGCAAAATAGGCAGCAAGCCTCGCCACTTTGTCTCTAGCGCCATCGACAGAAATTTCAATCACTTTAACTTTCCCCTTGAGGGAGGAAGCTGCAACTGCATCACCAATCATGCGCATTGTCGCCGAAGTCATGGGGCAGATTTCTTGGCATGAGGTAAGGAAATTTGAGATAACCACGTACTGACCTTTGAGCTCTCCCAAGGTAAAACTTTTACCACTCTGATCAAAAAATTTGAGCGTAAGAATATTGGCAGGGATACTTTCATCAAGGTAGGAGCCACCGCCTCGTGCTGCGCTGCCTGGAGCTACATTTGCTCGTGATGTAGGACTATCACTCCCTGAAGCACAACTCGTCATAGCGAATACACCTACTGTGATGATTGCAACAAGAATTAACTTCTTCACCCACTCACTATAGAGGCACTTGCCTCTTACTTGTAACTGCGAATTAGTCGCGTTTAGGTAAATACACACTCATTACATAAAATTCACATCAGTATTCCAGATAAGTACATTCCAAAGGAGCGTCAAATGAAAGTCCATTCCGATATTACACAAATTGTGGGTAACACTCCTCTTGTTCGAATTAATCGAATTACTGATGGAGCGCAAGGACATGTCTATGCAAAATTAGAATTCTATAATCCAACAAGCACTATAAAAGATCGTATCGGTATTGCCATGGTGGACGCAGCCGAGAAATCGGGTCAACTCAAGCCTGGTGGAACAATTATTGAAGCTACATCTGGAAATACAGGTATTGCTCTTGCAATGGTAGGCGCAGCACGTGGATATAAAGTCATTCTCACAATGCCAGATTCGATGTCCAAGGAGCGTCGCGCACTCCTTCGCGCTTTTGGAGCAGAGTTGGTTTTAACACCCGCTGCAGAAGGTATGCGCGGAGCAGTTGCAAAAGCAGAAGAGTTGGGAACAGCTGCGGGAACTGTGCTTGTGCGTCAATTTGAAAATGAAGCTAATCCAGAAATTCACCGCCAGACTACAGCGCAAGAAATCTGGAACGATACCGATGGCCAAGTTGCTGCGCTTGTTGCGGGTATTGGAACTGGCGGAACTATCACTGGCATTGGCCAGGTTTTAAAAGAGAAAAATCCAAATATAAAAATCTTCGCCGTTGAGCCAGCAGCATCTCCTATCCTGAATGGTGGTAAGCCAGGTGGGCACCCAATTCAGGGAATCGGGCCTAACTTCATACCAAATATTTTAGATACCAAGATTTATGATGAAGTATTTGATGCATCTAATGATGACGCCTTTGGCTATGCACGTCGCGCCGCGAAAGAAGAGGGACTTCTCGTAGGAATTTCATCTGGTGCAACACTTTGGGCTGCTTCGCAAGTAGCAAAGCGTCCTGAATTTGCTGGAAAAATAATCGTTGCAATTATTCCGTCGTTCGGTGAACGTTATCTATCAACGGCGTTATACGCAGATTTGATGGAGTAGCCAGCGCTTATATGTTTAAAACAATTAAAGAAGACCTTAATAACGCACTTCTCCGCGATCCGGCAGCTCGAAATAAATTTGAGGTCTTCTTAACATATCCAGGAGTTCACGCTATTTGGAATTATCGAATCTCACATAAATTGTGGAACCTCGGCTTTAAATTAATAGCGCGCATGCTCTCAAATCGAGCAAGACGTCGTACCGGAATTGAAATCCATCCTGGCGCGAATATCGGGCGTCGATTCTTTATCGACCACGGTATCGGCGTTGTTATCGGAGAAACTACTGATATTGGTGATGATGTGATGCTCTATCACAATGTAACTTTGGGAGCGCGTCGCTTTGCAACGGGTAAGCGCCACCCAACTATTGGTGATCGAGTAACTATTGGGGCTGGCGCCAAGATTCTAGGCCCGGTCAATATTGCAGATGACGTTCGTATTCCATACAACCGCGTTGTTCTAGAGGATATAGCGTTTGAGGTTCACGAATACTTTTACGAAATCTAGCGCGTACTAGTTAAATCAATTTAAATCTATCTAGGGTGGCTCAACGCTAATCCCAGCGCCAATACCAAAATACCCCCAGCTGATACACCAGTTAGAATCCGACGAACTTTTGGACGTGCTAGAACTGCTGAAGATTTATCAACCGCGGCAATAAGGCTGAAATACCAGACCATGGAAGTTAGTGATTGAACACAGGACAAGATAAAGATTCCCCATCCAAGATTAAAATCCTTGGGTACAAATTGTGGGATGAAAGCAACAGCGAATACCGCTGCTTTTACATTTGTAAGATTTGTTATCAATCCCAAACGAAGCGCTGGGAAAAATGCAGTTTTAGCTTTGCCGCTAACTTCAAACTTTCCCGATTCTTTGCGCAACTCTAAAAGGGTTTGGATTGAAAGTCCCACCAAGAAAATGACGCCAGCCCACTTTAAAAGTGAGAATGCCGTGGGCGAACTTGCAAATACGGCTGAAAGGCCAATCGCCGATGCCGCGCCCCAGATCATAAGTCCGCCTGAATTACCCAGCACCGAATAGATCGCAGCGCGTGATCCACCAACCAGAGATTGTCGCAATATCATCGCGACGCCTTGCCCTGGAACCATTGCCAATAGCAATGCGGTCAGTGCGAAAGCTGGAAAGACCGCAAGCAAATTCATTAAATAGTTGCTGCCTTCAATAACGGATAACCAGTAGCAAGATCTTGAGCAAAGGCAGTACAGCTCAATTGAATCCAAGCTCCGTGATATTTCATGTTAACTCGCCAAATATGGAACTCTTGAGTTGGCGATTGTTTCTTAATTTGGAAATAAGCTTCTGATTCATCGAGATCTGGGATGTCGATTTTCTTGTAACCTTCAGCCAGCCATCCAGCTACACGATTCTCAAAAAGTCCCTTAGCGTCAGAAACCCATAGTGTTGTTATGCCAATCTCTTGGCTCTGTAATCCATATGAACACGCAACTCCTCCATTATTGAGGAAATCTGCAAGTTCTGTTCCGGCTGCCGGCTGCCACGTTGTTTTGATATATAAGGAATCAGGAACAATGGCGTTAAGCGCACTCAGCATTCCAGTCTTTTCGCAATCAGTTGGGATAACCATCGCTGAGGTAGGTGTTGGAGTTGCGCTCTGGGTTGGGACGCTTTTAGTTGCTGTTCCGCACCCAGCTAAAAGCGCAATAAGTAAGACTGATATTGCTGCGGAATTAGTTTTTCTGGACACGATGCACCTTATGTTGAGCTGCTTGGGCTAATGGACGAATGATCATTGAGTCAATATTAAAGTAATTAGGGAGCATCACACTCCAACGAATCGCCTCGGCCACATCATCAGCAGTAAGTGGCTGCTCTACCCCTTCATAGATCTTGGCAGCTTTCACCGCATCTCCCCCGAAACGATTAATAGCAAATTCATCGGTTTTGACCATGCCTGGGGCAATTTCAGTAACGCGGATTGGTTCGCCATTTAATTCTAGGCGAAGAGTTTGAACAAGCGCTTTTTCCGCATGCTTTGCAGCGGTGTAACTGCCACCCGTTTCGTAGGTGACGTACCCAGCAGTCGATGTAACAACGACGATAATTCCACTTTTAGAAGCTCGGAGCAGCGGAATAAATGCTTTCACTACGCGAACCGAGCCCAATACATTTACATCAAAGGTTTTTAACCAAGAATCTAAATCTGCATCCGCTACTAAAGAGCCATCAAAGGACCCTCCAGCATTATTTACAAGAACGGTAACCCGCTTGTCTGTTAACTTATTTACCAAAGCATCTATAGAACCTTGGTCCGTTACATCGAGTTCGGCTGCTTCAATATTTTCATCTAAATCAGCCAGATGTGTTAGTAGGTCCATGCGCCGCGCGGCAGCAATGACGTGGTAGCCATTCTTAGCTAGCAATCGGGCTGTCGCTGCGCCAATTCCGCTACTCGCTCCCGTAACAACCGCGTACTCACGTTCTACATTCATGAGGCAATGTTACTTGAAATGAGCAAATCAAGCGTCCAGGGATTCTTGCCACTACTTTGAGTCAGCTCACAGATGAAGTGCTTTGCCGCTACCTGCTGGAGCTCTCGGGGACTCTTAGGCGATGTGCCCTCAAGCAACAGAGCGCGTGTTAACTCACCACGATACTTCTTAGACATGTGGGTTATTACGGTTCGCTTCCCACCATCAATTCTAAAAACTCGAACAACAACTGTTTTTGATGGATGAGGGATCCATACTCCGGTATATGTTGAGGAACGACAGTCAACAATTAGATTGGAATCCAATGTTTCCAATGCAGCGCCCACAGACCCCTTCCACAGCGATGTTTTCATCTTCGCCCTGTAATGTGGAATAACATCGTTAATTCTGAGTGCACCAAATTGTGCAGAAATAATAATCAGGGATTTTACTCCGCGTTTTTTTGCGGCTGCGGGAAGCGTCGCCCAGCCAAGTGATTGATAGAGAACTCCTGAATAGATCTCATAGGCCGGTTTCGATTTTTCCACATCCAAAGCTTTGGAAAGTTGGGCCGCTCGGATCGGGCCGAGTTCCTTAGAAAAAGAGAGTTCTGCAAGTTTTAACAGTTGGCCATTCTCCGGGGAGCTCTTTCCTTCACTCGGAGGTAATAAAATTAACATATATAGGGATACTAACGAGGGAAGATTCTTGTAGCCTAGCGACATGGCACTAGACACGAAAATATTGGTACGCAAAGTTGAAAGAGAAGATCAGGAAAGGTGGCTTGAGCTATTCAAGGCATACATCATCTTCTACGAGTCTGAACTAACGGCCGAACAGTATGAATTGACGTGGCAACGGATTCATTCTGATTTCAACATTAATGGCTTGGTAGCAGAGTTTGATGGAAAAATTGTCGGTATTGCCCATTATATTTTTCGCCCGAGCACCTGGGCAGTGAACGATTTCTGTTACTTAGAAGATCTATTTGTTGATCCAGCGATTCGCGGAAAAGGAGTTGGACGAGCATTGATCAAGGCACTTGAGGATATTGCGATATCCAAAGGATCCCAGCGTCTCTATTGGACTACCGCCCCTGATAATGCCACTGCCCGCAAACTTTATGATTCAGTAGCAACAACAAATCGGGTTCAATACCGTATAGCCCTCAATCCAAAGTAACGAATCTACTTATCCGATTAATTCGACAAGCAGCGCTTCGACCCTTGATTTGATTTCATCTCTGATTTCACGCACTTTATCTATGCTTTGTCCGGCTGGGTCTTCAAGCACCCAATCTTCATATCGCTTGCCCGGGTAGAACGGACAAGCATCTCCGCATCCCATCGTGACAACCGCATCAGATTCAAGAACGGCCTCTGTTGTTAAAATCTTAGGTTGTTGATGTGCAATATCGATACCCTCTTCAGCCATAACGGCAATTGCTTGAGGGTTGATTGATTCCTTTGGAGCAGAACCGGCAGACAGAACTTCAACTTTATCTCCTGAGAGGTGGCGCATATATCCAGCAGCCATTTGAGATCGGCCCGCATTATGAACGCAAACAAAAAGGACAGTTGGTTTTTTACTCACATTTTATTTTAGCAGTGAAGCGTTAACTGCAGGTGTTATCCGAGTTAACTTACGGAAACTATACCTTTTTGACTAATTTATACCCAAGTGGGCACTTAATCACTGCCGCCTTCAAAACTTTTTTAGTGGTTTTGCCGTTAAGAGTGCGACTACATGTGAAGGTTTTTTTTACCACGGCTACACCTGGACTAATGGGTAGTGCGGTCTCTGTTACGGTCACAGTGGGTGCTGGTGCTGGAGTAAGTGTGCACAATATGACTTGAGTCTTGAGCTGAGTCTTCGTCACTGTAGTTATATTGTTTTGAACCATGTACTGCCACGTTGGCTGTCCGACAGTGATCGTCGTTCGATTGTCGGATTTCACAGTTGAAATCGGAGTTGGCATCCCATAAGGCGTTGGCGTACCAGATGGCGTTGGATAGCCTGACGGAACTGGCTGGCTTGTGACATCTGGTAAATCAACAGTTATTGGCGCAGGTGTCGAGCATCCACTAGCCGATGTCGATGGCGCAGGTGAAGCGCTTGAGGAAGATGAAGCTGAAGCGGTCGCAGTTTGAGAAGCGGTTGGAGTTGTTGATGGAGCCGGTGGTGGGGCTGGTGGCGTAGGAGTAGGAACGGCCTGAACACCAATTGCAGATCCGGCTTGTGCGATTGCCGAAGCAAGGGATTGTTTCCATGCACTTGAACTGTATGAGGCTCCTGAAACGCCATTGATATTTGCGCTTTGAGCAGCGAGGGCTTCGTTGGTCAGTGTCGCATTTATAGATGCTCCGCTGATATTAAAACCCGAGGTCGTGATCACTGCGCCGTTAATACTTTGAATGCGTCCAGCATCGACAGTGATTGAAACCTGTGCGGTCGTGGTGCCCTGACTGAATTTAACTGAACTGCTACCAATAAAAGATTGTGGAGCGGCGCTTGATTGCTCGATCAGAGTTAGTGAACTCAATGAAGCAAGTGAGGCGGCGCTAAGCGCGGAGTAGCCAATGATTTTTTTCGACTTGACCTTCATAGTTAAAGCTCCGTAACGCGTGGGGAAGTGTGCATCCTACAGGAGGCGACACATTCGGGTGAAGTCAGCCAAATCCCAGGAAACGCTAAACCTCTACTTTATCCTTTGAGTTGAGCTTGAGGGAGCTACAGAGGCGCCTTCCCAGTCGATCGGAGAAAAGACTTTGCGCTCCTCGGCAAAGCCCTTGAGGTCAACTCGAGTAGTTTTCGGCCTTCGCGCCATCCTCGGAGTACTCCTTGTCGCAACAGTTCTCTCCCCTGTTTCACCTCTTGCAGCCCTCACTGTCCCATCAGCACATGCGGATTTCAGCAGACCTATCGACGTCATATCGGTCACCTGGCCACGCGCGAAGGGCTTATCTACAAGTGTGGCTTCAGCCCGAAAAGCGATCCAGAGTTACACCATTCCATATTGGAAAACTCACGCGGGTTTTGAATTCACTAAAGGCCTGGATTCAAGCACGCCTGTAAATATGGCTATGGAAGCTCCTTGTAATGGCGATGCAACAGTTAATTACATGAACGATGTTGCTAATAAGTTCTATGCATCCCAAGGGCTCAATTCTGCTAATCGGTACTTAATCATTTTGTCACCTAAACTTTCCTCGCAGTGCGTGTGGGAAGCAAAGAGCATTGTTGGCGATTATAAAATCTCATTTGGTATTTCAATCTTTCAAGATAATTCAATTCCATATGTAATGACACACGAACTTGGACATGCACTTGGATTAGGGCACACCAACTATATGAATTGCCCAACTCCAGGTGATTCACCGTGGAGTGCGTGTGACAATATGGAATATGCAGGCGCAGTAGATCTTATGAGTAATATCGAATCCTCCGCCCCACTAAATATTTATCACTTATGGCGTCTTGGAAAAATAGCTGGATCTGATATTCAATCGATTACCACAAGTGGTACTTACACACTCAATGAAATTGGATCTAAATCTGGATCACGCGGTCTCTTTATTCATGATGGAAGTTCCGTTTATTGGATTGAATATCGCAACGCGTATGATGGATATAAATCTGGTCTGACTGTTTATCGCACTGATTTGCCAAGTAACACTTCAAAAACTTCATCTGTAAACCCAGAATATAATGGACGATACACGGGTGATACATCTGGTGATGTGTGGTTACTTAACCTAAATGATTATGAGTATTCAGCAACACCAACTGGGTCACCAACTGCGCTCTCGTTTAAAACTTATTCTGAAAATGTTTCTCTGACTGCTGTAGAAAATGGCGGCGAGGCCACGATTAAAGTTAACGTTAAAGCAGGAGCCACACTGTTAGAGATGCCACCAACTCCTCCAGATTTAACTAAATTCACCTTTGCAACAAGTGATTTTGGAAGTTTGTATGAGGTTGAACCAGTAACTGATGGAACACTTCTGACAGATCCAACACTTCAGATTTGTAACGCCAAGTATCCGAGTGAAGCGCACCGAATTTTGAGAAGCCAGGTTGCAGCCAATCCGATCTACCAATCAAAATATGCCTTTATCTCCAGCGAAGCCGTTCAATACGATTCTCCTTACTGGGCAGCCCAAGCTTTAAAAGAGTTGGATTCGGCCGTGGCTAAATGTTCCTCAAAAACAGAGAAGATTAAGCGCATTTCCTACTCTCCCCCTGCGTCAGTAAGCGCCAGGGCCATACTTTCAAAATCAGTAATTACTAAAACTAATAAAGTAGCTCAGAATCTCTTGGCTACTTTTCAAGTCAAAGGCGACATGATGGTCGGTACCTACATCATTACCTCTTCGGAATACACCTCAGCGGAGATTTCAAAGTGGCTCAAACTTGCAAACACTCTTGGTTCTCGCTTATAAAAGCTTTAAAGCCACACCGATAAAACATACGTACTGACCAAGAATCATAAATGGCCCGAATGGGATTGGTGTTTTTCGATTAGCTTTCTTAGCGGCCATTAGGAATAGCCCGATAAGTGAACCAAAGAAGAATGCCGCAAAGCTACTAACGAAAACGGCGTTTAGACCAAAGTAGCCTGAGATGAGTCCGACCGAAGCTGAAAGTTTGACATCTCCAAGCCCCATGCCTCCCTTAGATATCAGTGCGATTGCAAAGTAAAAGGCCGCAAGTGCAACTGCTCCAACCACGCTTGGTGCTAAGCGATCATAAGCATGGTGAGAAGCCGACATAACAAGAATTGCAACGAAGGATGTTAGGAAGAGGCTACCTGTCAGGATGTCTGGTAATCGGTGTAGCTTGATGTCAATTACCGTTAACGGAAGTGCGAAAATAGAGAAGATGATCCAGAGAGTAATTTCACTTTGGGTGTTAAGAAAAATAAAAGGCGCGATAAAGAGCGCCGCCATCGATAATTCAGTTATCGGATAAGAAACTGAAATCTTAGATCCGCAACCTCTGCATTTCCCTTTTAAAAGTAGAAAACTAATTACTGGAATATTTTCCTGAGGCAATATTTCCCTAGCGCAGTGTGGGCACTTAGATCTCGTCCAGAGACTTTCTTTAATTGGTACTCGGGCAATAAGCGCTGTAGCGAAAGAACCGAATACCAAACCAAGAATCGGGATAAAAAAGAACCAGAACGGCGCTAGGGAAGAATCCAGCACCGTTCTGGTCATGAATGAATTAAAGCCCAGCTACCGTACAACCAGCCACAGAAGCAGCCGAGAGCGGGGATTTTGGCAAATTAGGGTTGGCACCGTCTATGTTGAAGTTTGGACCAACCGCATAGATGAACTTAGGCGTAGCGGTATTTGCTGGATCTGGATATTGCACGTAATACACCGCAACATCGTCTGGAACCTTCGATAGGTAACCAGGAACCAAGGCTGACAATTCACCGAAGATTAGGCCGGTATTTTTCTCAAGCAGCGATGGAACGGTGCGATAAATCGCAGCTGTCATGGTTGCGCCGCGGTAGCTATTTGGTACTCCAGGAATCAGAGGTACACCGTTGACGTTAGCGGCAAGAGCGGTACCAGGTACAGGTAGATCACCGGCATGAAGGACATAGTTGTTAAGGGCGTTATAAACATTACCCGTATCTTGAGAACACGCTTTTGTGCGCGCATCCTGTGATGAGCCAGAGAGGGCAACAACAACGATCGCAGCCAATATACCTAAAATCAAAATTACAACTAGGAGTTCGATCAGGGTAAAACCTTGATCTCGTCGGCTACGCAAAACGCGTAGCTGCGCTTGTAGGCTCTTCATTATTCTTCCTTTGCTTCCCGTGTTGATTCGCTGATTTATTTAGTTATTGAAGTTCTTTATAACGAAGTACAAGCCGCTGGCGCAGTTGTCCCAATTCTCTTTCCGGTCTTATTAAAAACGTAAATATCGAAAGGATCGCCTTCCTTGCTGATTGGGTTCACATAGCCACCAAGTGGTGCCCGAGTTGGCGCAATCGTTGCTTGAGAAGTTACCCCAAAGGATACAGTCCCAATTCCAGTTGCGGGGTCAGAACTGATCGACGACACTTTCCAAGTTCCATCAATAGAATTTGAGTCCAGACCAGCAACCACAATCTTCTCGCCAACAGCTATTTGTGGTGGATAGCCATATGAAAACGTCACCGTTGCCGTGGAGCCAGAGAGGGCAAAACTAGTTGCTGAAAATGTCCCCAACTGCACTGTGAAATTCTTGCTGTAAGACTCAATGGTAGATGCGCTCACATAATTGGGTTCCAAGGCCGTAATCGAGCCTGGCATGTTACCCGCATGATCGGTTTGGTAGCTAGATATTCCTAGATAAATTGCTTGGTAAGCAGCTTTACAAGAATCTTGAATTGAGTTATTTCGCGCTGAACTGAGCCCGACATAAGCAATCCCTGAAAGAATTCCGATAATCGTGAGTACTACTAGCAACTCGATGATTGTGAATCCTTTGTCAGCTGCGCGTTTTAGCTGCAGCATCATTCACTACCAAATCCTGAAAAATTCTCGATGCGCGGGGCTTTTGGATCTTTTATATCTGTCGAAGTTGAGGTCACGAGATAAGTCTTTTCCGACACATGGCCATTTTTCTCGGTTAGATGTAAGAGAACTTGTTGATACGAGCTCGAATCAGAACTAGGAATTAATACACAATGAATCGTGACATCATGATCGTGGCTTGGTAAACCGCAGTTAGCGCTTTGAGTCGTTGTACTTAAAGCATCTCCGTCGCCTACAGCGCTCGTAATTTTTGCGATGATATCCGCCGTTGATTGTGCAATACCGTTAGAAGCTATTAATTGATCAACCCCGCGGCCTTGAGCGTCAGCAGAGAGTTGGGTGACCATCATGACAGAGCCCAGCACAGTACCGACCGCGAGAACAAATATCAGCACTAGGCCAAGTGTGTAGCCTGAGTCAGATTTTAGTTTGGTCTTCATCCGATATTTCGCCCTGCAACAATAATTTGAGCTTGTTCATTAACCTTTGTACCTGAGACTGAAGCAGGTACGGTGATCAAAATTCCAGGATTAGTCGCAATTGCATTGAGGAGCGAATCCTTCTCACACGCCACCGCAGTTAAATTCCCGCCGGCTGGAAAATGCGCACACATGACTGAAGTATCCCATGTCGAAGAGGTTGATACTGGTAGTGAACTACGAAGTTGTTGGGATGGGCCATTTGAAACGCCCTGAGAAGGACAGGAAATACGCCATAGCGCGCCATCGTTACCAGTAGTGCGAACTTCGTATCCAAAGGCCGATCCATCAGAATTAGTCACAGTAAATAGTGGGCGCACAGAATTAGTAGCACTTGAAATTGCCGTTGAGCAGGCAAAGGAAGATTGAGTTGCCATATTAGTTGAGGAAACGATAAAGCCATCGGATTTTTCAACATCGCTGGTGACCAGGCGATTGAGATTGCCGGTATTCAAAGAAGTCACAGCCACACTTTGTGTGTAATTCGCAGATGAGAACGATGCCATTGCCAACTGTGTGCAACCAAGAGCAAGAAGTCCGCTTAAACCAATTGCTATCAGCACCTCAGGAAGGCTAAGCCCACGGTCATCAGCAATCCCGTTGGAATTCGACGCCCCAGAAAGACGATCTGCTATGAATTTTCTGATCATAGCGCTGCCTTTGTGATGATTTTCTGCAAAGGTGAGCCTGCAACAACAGTGCTCACTACTACTTCTTGAACATCAGCAGAAGTTGAAACTCGTACATCGCCGCCCGCCGAGCTTCCCAATGCTGTGAGAGCTACAGTAAATGCGTGCGGAGAAGATTCAATTACTTTTAGATGTCTTCCGTTGAAAGCAGGGTTAGATGCTCCCCAGATTGATACAGAATCTCCTGGCAGGATTGCTTTTCCGTCATAACTGTAGGTCGCAACTTTTCCATCACCAGATGCAGAGGTGATGTAAGAGGAAGGAATGGATTCGCAAGGAACCCAAGATCCGCCCGAGTTTGCTAAAACTTGAACTAGAGCGCTGGTCAGAAGTAAATTCTTCGTCGCTTTTTCTGCGCCACTTGTCGCTGTAAAAATATATTGAGCAGTAATTGCTTGAGTTGTCGCGCCGCTAATTACTCCGCTTGACTCGTTCAAAACTAAACCAGAAGGCAAGCTTGGCTCAACTGTCCATGTAACTGGGCCAGTTGAATGATCTAAAGCTAACTTAAATGTATATGGGTACTGCTTGCTCGAGGTGCTAACCATTACTGGTGGAAGAGCATCAGTTGTTAAGGCAAATCCCGTAGATCCGGAGGTATTTGTTGAAGAAACTTGAGCAAAACTATATGGCTCTACATCATGAGGTGAGCAATACGCAAAGGACTGCAAATTAATTGATTGCGAAAGAGAATTTAGGTTTTGAACTGTTTGCCCAACAAGCGACATTTTGTCGGCAAATGGGCGGGCTACTGCGATTGATGAAATGATTAATACGCCAATGACGCCCATAATGACGGTTGAGATAACAACTTCAAGCAGGCTATCGCCACGATCCTCAATTTTTAGTTTCATCCGCGCACTCCGCTATAAACGCCATACATAGCTGAGACAAGTGCGACGGCCACAAAGCCGACTCCGCCACCAATAACAAGTAGTGTTGCTGGCTCAAGTAGGGCTGTGAAATTCTTTAACTTATGGTCTAGCTCATCAGAGTAGAACGATGCTGCTTGATTAAGTTGTGAACCAAGTTGGCCTGACTCTTCACCAATTCTAAAGATTTGGATAGCAGCGCTTGGGAAGATATTTGCGGCTTCTAGTGGGCCTGCTAAACCTTCGCCTTGCAGCACGCGAGTACGAGCGTTCATGATTGCGTTCTCAAAAACACGGTTTCCTGTGCTATTTCCAGCCAGCTCAAGCGCCTCTGGAAGGTGCACGTTTGTACGAACAAGGGTTGAGAGAACTCGGCAGAAACGCTCAAGTGCTACCAATCTAATGAGAGGACCGGCAATCGGTAGTTTCAAAAGAATGCGATCTAGTTTGATTCGTCCACGTGGGTTACGGCGCATTGCTAGGAGTGCCACAAAACCACTGATAAGAAGGGCGGTCATACCCATCCACCAACCGGAAACAAAATGAGTTACCGCTAAGAGCATTCTTGTAGCAAGTGGCAAGGTAACGCCAAGTGAATCAAAGAAGATTTGGAAGCGAGGTAGAACGAATACCGAAAGGACCACTACCGCTACCAGGGTGAGTGAAATAAGAACAGCTGGATAAATCATTGCTGAGCGAACTGCTCGCTTGCTGCGAAGGTCACGCTCTAGGTAAGAATTCAAAGTCGATAGTGCTTCAGTAAGATTTCCGCTGCGCTCGGCAGAGGTAAGAATCGCGCTGTAGTAGCGAGGAAAGACGGAAGGGTATTGCTTAACAGCATCGCTAAGGTGTGATCCGCCTTCAATCTCAACCAAAATCTCTTCTAGGATTTCACGCATTTTCTTATCGTCAGCAGTCTGAGCAAGAATGCCGATTCCTTTTGCAGCTGGGATTCCAGCTTCGGAGAAGGATGCAAGCTGACGGGTGATTTGCAGCAAAGTTTCAAGGGATACGGAGCGGCCAATTTCAAGGCTCAATAGACTTTTCTTTGCCGAGAGCTCAAGATCAAAAATTCCATCGCGCTCAAGAATAAAACGAGCTTCGTTGCGAGACATCGCTTCCATGGACCCAGAAACACGATTTCCTTGAGCATTAACACCCTTGTAACGAAATTCGCGCAACTTAGCTACTTCTTGCGCTTCCTTATGCCAAAGAAGCTTGAACGAAGATTTTGAATTAAGCAATGTCATTTGCCACCGCCAAAGTAAGGGCTTCTTCGATTGTAGTTACACCTTCAGAAGCGAGACGAAGTGCCTCGTATTCCATCGTCGTCATACCCGCATCAAGAGCGTGCTTTCTAAAAAGTGTTGGTTGTGGGCGTGACACCATGAACTCACTTAGGAATTCACTCGCTTCAAGAACTTGAAAAGCAGCAACGCGCTCTCTGTAACCTGTGTGGCGGCATGCATCGCAGCCTGCGCCCATACGCAATGAATCCGTAGGTAAATTGTGAAGTCTAAGGATGGTCTCTTCAGTTGGGGTTGCCTTATGTGGCGCAGCACAATCTTTGCAAACTTTGCGGATCAAGCGCTGGGAAATAGCGCCTCTAAATGCTGAAGCCAGTAAGTGAGACTCAATATCCATCTGGATTAAACGGTAGATAGCACCGACAGCGTCGGTTGCATGGATGGTGCTCAAAACCAAGTGGCCAGTTAGAGCTGCTTGAACGGAGATTCGAGCGGTTTCAACATCGCGGGTCTCGCCCACCATGATGATATCTGGATCTTGGCGAATAACCGCACGGAGCTGAACCGCAAAGCCAGCTTCATTAGCATCGTGTACTGGGATTTGAGTGATGCCAGGAACAACGTATTCAACAGGATCTTCGATAGTAACAACGTTCTTATGTTCAACAGCAACAATCTTAAGAGCAGAATGCAGTGTCGTTGACTTACCGCTACCAGTGGGTCCAGCAACGAGAATCAAACCATTGCTTGCATTGATCATTCTCTCAAAGGACGCGAGCTGATTTGCACTCATTCCAAGATCGGCTAGTTCAACTGTTGGGCGAGCTGAATCTAGGAGGCGAAGAACGACCTTTTCACCGTTAATGGTTGCAACTGTTGAAACACGTACGTCCACTTGACGGCCAAGATAATTAGTCGTGAACTGACCATCTTGTGGGCGACGACGTTCAATGATATTCATTTGAGACATTACTTTGACGCGGCTAACGATTGCTGAAGCCAGACGTGCTGGGTATTCGGCGTAATTAACAAGACGTCCATCAATTCGAGCGCGGACCAAGAATTTTTCTTGATAAGGCTCAAGGTGAATATCACTCGCACGATCGGCAACAGCTTGATCAATAACCTTTTGGACAAGGTCAGTGATAGGCGCGTCATCAAACTCGCCCTCAATTGTTGGGAAATCGTGTATTTGCGCCATTAGCCGATAAATACTTCCGCGCGACGATTGTTTTCACGCCCGGCAGCTGAAGTATTAGGTTTCAAAGGCTCTGTTGAAGCTATACCCTTGAGAACAAACTTCACCGTAGGGAATGACTTGGCAATATACGCTCTCACTGCATTAGCTCGAGCAAGTGAAAGAATCTTATTCTGCATAAAAGCACCCGCAGAATCGGTATGTCCGATAATCTCGATAACATTTAATCCGAGTGACTTTGAATCACGGATGAATTGATCAAGAGTTGCCTTATCATCAGCTTGAAGGATATATGCACCTGAAGCAAAGTGGACCACTTCAGCTTGAACTAACTTATTCTTTGCATACGCTGCAGATACTGAAGGTGAATATGTTGACTCGTGGCCAATTGCCTCAATCTTCAATACGGCGTGAGTATTGACTGATTTAACTTGGGTACACGTTGTTTTCGGGGTAGAACAAATCAAATCTGAACCTTGATACACATGATAAAAGACGACCTGTGATCCATCAGACTTCCACGAAATCGTTGCAGAATTGATGCCAGCAAGATAGAACTGTGGGTCTAGGACTGGTCCAGGTACTTCAATCATTCCGATGAATCGCTCAACGAGCTTGCCATCAACGGTGGAGACAACTGGAACTGAGATACGGCCAGTCCAGCCATTAATAGAGGTAATATCAAGTCCAGTGTCTGTAACGACTAGCTTTAAGCGTGTGCTCAAGCTTGCCTGTACTCCATCAGTGAGTTGAATTTTCGTTCCAGCATCATGAGGGATTGCGATAGAACTCTTCTTACCTGACTGAACCGTTATCACGACAAAGTTGGCAACGCGAGTGCTTAGCATCGCCTTACGAGAAAAACGCTGCGGAAGTACTTTCTTTATCTTTGGCTTTACGATGGTGATAATCGGAAGTGCAACCTGAGGCAACTTTGGTTGTGGGATTACATCTGGTAGCGTAACAGGCTCGCACTTTATGACACAGGCAGGCGGTAGTCCAACAGCATTAACTCTGAGAGATCCTGCTGCGTAAGTAATATCATAATTATTGGCACTTCCGGTTGTGAAACTTACTGATGTTGGCGTAACGCTATAAGTTCCAGCGGTAGTGGGTACGGTTGGTGAACTTGAATAAGTATAAGTTGCGTTTCCGAGTACATCAGGAGAAACCAGGCTTCCAGCAGTGATTGAAACGCTAGGAGAAAATCCATCCCCAGCAGTAATAATTCCTGAGCTAGCAGTAACAGTGATAGGCGCCTTTGTTACAGTGAAAGGAACATCTGATCCGTAGGCAATTGAATAATCATCTGATGAGGCGACTGCATCGCGAGTGCAACGTGCGACATAGCTTCCTGCAGGAATTGGGGACGCTGTAACTGGTGTTGCACCTGAGAAAAGTCCACAGGATGTCGGAGCGCTTGAATGGCCTGAAGGAGTTGCAGTAAATGAAATTGCAGGTGCTGCGTGTCCGAAAACGATACTAGAAGGACTAACAGTTGGCGCAATCGTGATAATAATTGGCTCGACCACAGGTGGTGGAGGTGGTGGAGGCGTGGTGAGCGTAAATGGCACATCGACATAAATGATGTTATAGGCAGAGTCAATGCCAGGAATATCTTCTACTGTGTTTGAAACTACCGCACCTGAGCAACGTACAAGGTAGTCACCAGCAGGGGTAGCTGAGTTTAGGGTGCTTGGAGCGCCAGCTGCGGTAAAGAAAGAGC
>CAILYP010000129.1:0-18420 GCA_903838475.1 uncultured Actinomycetes bacterium
GTTGAACAACGGTAAGGCCGTCATCACAGCTAACAAAGCTCTGCTTGCCAGACACGGAGATGAACTTGAAACTGCCTCAGATAAACATGATGTGGATTTCTATTATGAAGCAGCGGTAGCTGGCGCTATTCCAATTATTCGCCCGTTATCAGAATCTTTAATTGGTGATTACGTCACAAAAATTATGGGAATTGTGAACGGCACAACTAACTTTATTTTAACTAAAATGTTTGAGACCGGCGCTGATTTTGATGTTGCCCTTAAAGAAGCCCAAGCACTCGGTTTTGCTGAAGCAGATCCAACGGCGGATGTCGAAGGATTTGATGCTGCTTCCAAAGCTGCGATTCTGGCGACACTGGCCTTTCATCACACCGTGACCGACGCTGATGTTTACCGCGAAGGCATTACAAAACTCACATCCCGCGATATTGCGATTGCAAAAGATATGGGCATGGTCATCAAGCTGCTAGCTATTGCCGAGAACATCGATGATGAAAAACTTTCGGTGCGAGTGCATCCAACTCTTCTTCCTAATACTCATCCACTTGCAGCGGTCCGGGGTGCATATAACGCAGTATTCGTTGAAGCTGAAGCAGCAGGTGAGCTGATGTTTTATGGACGTGGCGCAGGTGGTGTTCCAACTGCATCTGCAGTGCTGGGCGATTTAGTTGCAATCGCAAGAAATATTATTGACGGACGTACGGCTCCTGCCACAACTGATTACGCAACTTTGACCATTGCCGATATTGGTACCACGCATACGCGTTATTTGATTCGCCTAGAAGTTTTAGATCGCCCTGGTGTACTTGCAGGTGTCGCTAATACTTTTGCAGCGAATGATGTTTCAATTTCAACTGTGCGCCAAACTGGCCATGAAGATGCTGCAGAATTGACAGTTACAACCCACCTTGCAACGGAAGAAGCGCTGGCTGTAACGGTTAAACAATTGGGCGCTTTAACTTTCGTTAAACGAATTGCAAGCGTCATTCGAGTAGAGGGGCTCCCTTCGTAATGGCTCATCAATGGCGTGGTGTAATTGCTGAGTATCGCGATCGCCTACCTGTCTCAGATAAGACTCCAGTGGTCACACTCGGAGAAGGCGGTACGCCTCTTGTTTATGCATGTGTGCTTTCAGAGATGTTAGGCAATAACGTCTGGCTTAAAGTAGAAGGTATGAATCCAACGGGATCATTTAAAGACCGCGGAATGACGATGGCAATATCGAAAGCAGCAGAAGATGGCGCTAAGGCTGTTATCTGTGCATCGACAGGAAATACATCTGCCTCTGCCGCAGCGTATGCGACTAAGGCTGGCATGGTGCCGGTAGTGCTGGTACCCGAAGGAAAAATTGCGATGGGCAAATTAGCTCAAGCGATTGCTCACGGTGGGCGCCTACTTCAAGTCGAAGGAAACTTCGATGATTGCCTTAATCTAGCTCGTGACCTATCCAAAGATTATCCGGTTTCACTTGTGAATTCAGTTAACCCTTTCCGTATTGAGGGGCAGAAAACAGCGTCATTTGAAATTGTGGATGCTCTTGGCGATGCTCCAGATATGCACGTGCTGCCTGTTGGTAACGCTGGAAATATCACCGCATATTGGAAAGGCTATAACGAGTACTACGCCGATAACATTTCTAAGAAACTTCCTGCGATGTGGGGATTCCAAGCTGAAGGTGCTTCACCGATTGTTCAAAACAAAATTATCGAAAAGCCAGAGACGATTGCAACTGCAATTCGTATCGGTAACCCAGCCTCGTGGGAGCAAGCCATAGATGCGCGAGATGCATCTGGAGGACTGATCGATTCAGTCACAGATGATCAAATTCTTGAGGCCTATCGTCTAGTTGCAAATAAAGAAGGAATCTTTGTAGAACCCTCATCTGCTGCGGGTATCGCTGGCTTGTTAAAGAAAAAGTCAGAAGGAAAGCTTCCAAAAGATAAGACAATTGTCATTACTGTTACTGGAAATGGCCTGAAGGACGTCGCCTGGATTCTAGATAGCGCCGCTGCCCCAACAATCATCCCTGTTGATGTTAAAGCTGCCGCTGCAGCAATGGGTCTATAAGGCGAGGGACAGGAATAAAAAATGGCATCGATGAATCGAGTTACGTTCAGGGCGACAATGGCACAGGTTTCTGTTCCTGCCACAAGCGCAAACCTTGGACCTGGCTTTGATTCACTAGGAATCGCACTAGACCTTCGTGATCATTACGCCGCTCAAATTCTGGATGATCCAACTTTTGACGTTGATGTTTCTGGTGAAGGCGCAGATGACAATTCAATTAAATTAGATAAGAACAATTTAGTTATTAAATCAATGCTTAAAGGTTTTGAGTTTATGGGCGCTAAGCCAGTTGGGATTGCGCTTCGAGCACTCAATGTCACACCTCATGGTCGCGGGCTAGGTTCAAGCTCATCAGCGATAGTCGGAGGATTGGCGCTAGCTAGAGCCCTTGTCTTAGGTGGAGATGAACTTCTTACCGATGAAGATCTAATTGCTCTTGCTACTGAACTTGAAGGCCATCCAGATAATGTGTCGGCTGCATTTTTTGGGGGAGCAACTATTGCGTGGATGGATAATTCGATTGAAAATGGCAAAGCCATTGGGCGTGCGGTCAAGATTCACGTAGATTCGAGTATTAAAGCAATTGCTTTTATTCCTGAAAATCATCTAGCAACAAGCAAGGCCCGTAAGTTACTTCCTGAAACAATTCCACATCACGAAGCAGTATTAAACACCGCTCGAGCTGCCTTACTTGTGCATGCACTTTCGCATCGTCCTGACTTACTTTTCACTGCGACAGAAGATCATTTGCACCAGGGATATCGCGCTGAAGCAATGCCAAAGTCGTCAGCGCTCTTAAAAAAGCTTCGCGCAGCAGGTGTTGCGGCAACAATTTCAGGTGCAGGCCCAACAGTTCTCGTGCTCCATACGGGTAGCGAGCAGGATGCGGATGACATTATTCACGCGGCGGGTGAGGGATTTACTGCTAAAAAGCTGGCAATTTCTGCTCAAGGAGTGGCATAGCCCAGCGGATTTGTGTTAGGTTTCTCCTGTCTGAAGGCGAGACCACAATCCCTTAAATATTTTCAACATTTAGGGTAGGTCTAAAAAGCCAACAATCACTTTACAAAGTTGATAACTCCTGTTTACGGGTTCAGATATCGCAAATAAATGCATAATCAAATGAAAAACTAACAAAGGTAAAACCAAAGTTCATGGTTGATAAGAAGACAACAAGCCCCGTAAAAGCTGAAAAAGCTCCGGGAGACCTCAGTGCACTCACGTTGCCTGAGCTCAAGAAGACAGCTGCCGCTCTAGGTATCGATGGGGCTGCCAAGTTGGCGAAAGCTGCTCTCGTGCAATCTATTGCTGATCTACAAGCTGCAAATCGCGAAGCCGCAAAGCTCGAGAAAGAAGAGCGCCGTGCTGCCAAACAACAAGCGCGCAATAATCGCAACGCCAAAAAATCAAGCGGCGATAACAGCGATAATAATGATGAAAATGAGGACTCAGAATTGAGCGATGACTCTGACAATGTAGAAAAGACTGAAAATTCAGATTCCCAAAACAGCGATCGCGGTGACCGTAATGACCGTGGGGACCGTAACGACCGCGGCAACCGTAATGATCGCAATGACCGTAATGATCGCGGCAACCGTCGCAATCGTGACCGAAGTGATCGTAGTGACCGTGGGGACCGTGGGGATAGAAATGATCGCGGCGATCGCAATAATCGCTTCCGCGACCGTGGTGACCGCCCGGATCGTAACGAGCGTGAAGTTATTTTGAGTGAAGATGATGTGCTTCTTCCAGTAGGCGGGCTACTCGACATTCTTGATAATTACGCATTCATCCGTACAGGTGGATATCTTCCAAGCCCAGATGATGTTTATGTTGGACTCCAACAAGTGCGTCGCTTTGGATTACGTAAGGGCGATGTCATTACTGGACAAGTACGCGAGCCAAAAGAGGGAGAGCGCAAAGAGAAATTCAGCGCACTTGCCAAGCTCGATACTGTTAACGGAAAAGATCCTGAAGAGTCACGCAATCGCGTTGAATTCTCGAAACTAGTTCCGCTCTATCCGCAGGAACGCCTACGTCTTGAAACAGAGCCGGGCATCTTGACAACTCGTATCATCGATTTAATTGCCCCAATCGGTAAGGGACAGCGCGGACTTATTGTCTCGCCTCCTAAGGCTGGTAAGACAATGGTTCTTCAATCAATTGCTAACGCAATCACAACGAATAATCCTGAGTGTCATTTGATGGTTGTTCTCGTTGATGAGCGTCCCGAAGAAGTAACTGATATGCAGCGCAGCGTTAAGGGTGAAGTTATTGCTTCTACTTTTGACCGCCCAGCAGATGATCACACCACGGTTGCTGAACTAGCCATTGAGCGAGCAAAGCGCCTTGTAGAACTTGGCCACGATGTAGTTGTTCTACTCGATTCAATCACGCGTCTTGGTCGTGCTTACAACATCGCTGCTCCCGCTTCAGGACGTATCTTGTCTGGTGGCGTGGATTCAGCGGCTTTGTATCCACCAAAGAAGTTCTTCGGAGCTGCTCGTAATATTGAAAACGGTGGATCGCTAACTATTCTTGCAACTGCTCTCGTTGAAACTGGTTCGAAGATGGATGAAGTTATCTTTGAAGAGTTCAAGGGAACTGGAAATATGGAACTCAAGCTTGATCGTAAGTTTGCAGATAAGCGTATTTTCCCAGCAGTCGACATTGATGCATCTGGTACACGTAAGGAAGAAATCCTTATGGGAACTGAAGAGCTCAACATTGTTTGGCGTTTGCGTCGCGTTCTGCACGCTTTGGATTCACAACAGGCACTAGAACTTCTTCTTGAAAAGATGAAGGGCACTAAGTCCAACGTTGAATTCTTGCTCCAGATTCAAAAGACCACCATAAGCGAAGCAAGTGCAGAAAAAGCACCTAGCTCCACGCTAAACGGGGTCTGATACCCCGTAATTACGAGTTAATTACGAGTGAATTAGGCGCTCCTCGTGAGCGCCTGTAACATTCAACCGCTGGTTCACCGAGATTCCACTCGGACCCAGTCCCGAACATCAATTGGAGAATGAAAATGAAGAACGATATTCACCCAGATTACCTAGAGACCACCGTTACATGCGGTTGCGGCCAGGTATTCACAACTCGCAGCACAAAAGCTTCCGGTTCCATTTACGTTGAAGTTTGCAGCGAATGTCATCCTTTCTACACAGGCAAGCAACGTATCCTCGATACTGGCGGCCGTGTTGCAGCATTCGAAGCTCGTCAAGCAAAGACAGCAGCAGCTCAAGCAGCTACTCCAAAAGTAGAAAAGGCGCCAGTAAAGCGCAAGCAAGTTCTCAAGTAGTTTTTCTCAAGAGGCCCCACTTTGCACCCACTGCGGTGCATGGGGTCTCTTTTATTTTGCGTAGCCAATCGATTCGAATCTAAAAAAATTAAAATCTGATTAACTTAAAATCTAAATAACTTAAAATCCATAGGAAAGGAGAAGTGAGATGGCGAAAGAAAGTAGCAAAGAACGTTTCGGACAAGTCCCTGCGATGCTTACCGAGTACGCCCAACTTGAAAAAGATCTTGCTGATCCTTCTATTCACGCAGATCAAGGTAAGGCTCGTCAGCTAGGTAAGCGTTATGCAGCCCTTGGCCCAGTTATTGGTGGCTATCGCGCATTTAAATCCGCAGAGGAAGATTTGGCTGCGGGCAAAGAGATGGCTGCCGAAGATGAATCATTTGCAAGCGAGATTCCAGCACTTGAAGCAGCTTTCCATGCAGCTGAAGCAGAGTTAGAAGATCTACTTCTTCCACGTGATCCAAATGAAGACCGTGACGTCATTCTTGAAATTAAAGCCGGTGTTGGCGGGGATGAGTCCGCGCTTTTTGTCGGTGACTTACTTCGCATGTATACACGTTATGCTGAAAAACATAATTGGAAAGCTGAAATTATTGATACCACTGATTCAGAAATGGGTGGATACAAGGAACTGAGCATGGCAATTAAATCTAAGGGGACTGCTCAACCCGGTGAGACCCCTTATGCTAAATTAAAATTTGAAGGCGGAGTACATCGCGTACAACGCGTGCCAGAAACTGAATCACAAGGTCGAATCCATACCTCAGCTGCAGGAGTATTGATTCTGGCTGAAGCCGATGAAGTCGACGTTGAAGTGAGACAACAGGATTTGCGTATCGATGTTTATCGCTCTTCTGGACCTGGTGGGCAATCAGTTAACACGACTGACTCGGCTGTTCGCATTACACATATTCCAACTGGCGTTGTGGTCTCATGCCAAAATGAAAAATCTCAGCTTCAAAACAAAGATAGCGCAATGCGTATTTTGCGCGCCCGTCTTTTGGCCCATGCTCAAGAACAAGCCGATGCTGCTGCAATGGCTGAGCGAAAATCGCAGGTTCGCACTGTTGATCGATCAGAGCGGATTCGCACATATAACTATCCAGAAAATCGTATCTCTGATCACCGAGTTAACTACAAAGCAAATAACTTGGATGCCGTTCTCAATGGCGAGCTCGATGACATGATCGATGCACTCCTTGCTGCAGATAAAGCCGCGAAGCTCGCGAGCGAGTAACGCTAAGAAATAATAGGAAAACAAGAACGTTATGAAGGAACTACTTCGAGCTGCAAAAGAGCAGTTAGCTACTAGAGATATCAATCCAGTCGACGCCGAGCTTTTATTGGCACATGCAGCGCATGTCACCCGAATGGATTTACATTCCAAGGCAATTGAATTTACTACCCAGATTCGCGAGGATTTCCAAGGTTTTATAAGCGAGCGGTTAGCGGGCAGACCAACCCAATACATTATTGGTGAAAGTGCATTTAGATACTTGGAGCTCGAAGTTGGTGAAGGCGTATTGATCCCTCGCCCAGAAACTGAGTTATTGGTTGATGAAGTTTTACATAATCTCAATAAATTTGATGAGACTGTTTCGATTCTTGATCTGGGAGCAGGTTCAGGAGCGATTGGAATTGCCCTACAAACTGAAACTGCCGGTAAGAAGAAAGTGGCTGTTATCGCCGTTGAAAATTCGGTCGAAGCTCTGCCATGGCTGCATAAAAATATTGCTAAATATGATTTACCTATTCGCGTTGTCGAAGAGAGCGTTGTGAGCGCGCTTATGGGTGTTAAGTGCGACATTGTTGTGGCAAATCCGCCATATATTCCAAATGAGCAAATTTTGCCTCATGATGTTTTGAACGAGCCGGCTGCAGCGCTTCTTGGTGGCCCAGATGGTATGGATGTTCCTCGCCTATTTATCCAAGCTGCATCGCGATTGTTGAAGTCAGGGGGAATGCTTGCAATAGAGCACCATGAAACTCAAGGCAATCTCATCAAAAGCGCGTTGGAATTAGAGTTCACTAATATTCGATTACATAATGATCTCAACGATCGCCCGAGATTTACTACAGCGTTTCGAAAGTAAAAACGCGAATTATCGAACGTCTTCGTAATCCCAAATAACACCGATTTCTAAGCGGATGTCATCCATGATCTGCATAAGATCAACTGACTCCTCTACCGACATCACCGGTGACTCGAGTAACCTTGCCGCTACGCAGCGTTCTGCCTCGATTGCTTGGAATTGGCGCCCGGTACCTGGAACTGGGGGAGTGTCGTATCTCAATAGAACATTGCGCTCATTGTCATAGACGGTAAAGGATGTTTGGGCGTAGAAAGTTTTATCGATTTCAATCGATCCTTTTTCGCCAAGAATTGTTGCTGTTACAGGTCCCGCCACCGTCATGCATGTGGTTAGCGCAGCTTGCGACCCGTCTTCATAATTGAAGACCATAGATGTTGCTTCATCCATTCCTTCAAACGCTATCCGGCCAACAGCCAGTACTTCATCAGGTAATCCCAGCACTCTGGCAGCAAATGAGATTGGGTAGATGCCCAGATCCAACAGCGCCCCTCCACCAGTATGTAAATCCCACAACCGCGAAGAAATTTCTGGCGGTAAATATTGGCTGTGATCTGCAATCACCATCTGAGGTTTTCCAATTGTTCCCTTTTTAAGTACGTCAAATACTGCGTCCATGGATGGCAGGAACCTGGTCCACATTGCTTCCATCACAAATACATTTTTTTCGCGAGCAGCCTTCTGGATTCGCAGAGCTTGCTTTGCATCCATCGTAAATGGCTTTTCAAGCAAAACATGTTTACCGGCATTGATAGCCAGAAGTGCATTTTCTGCATGAACAAAGTTAAGTGTTGAGATGTAGACAATATCAATGTTCGGATTTGCTACTAATTCTTCATACGAGCCGTGCGCCTCGGGAATAGAGTGAGCTTTTGCGAAAGCCTGAGCCGATTCAATATTGCGCGATCCAACGGCTTGAATGTTAAGCCCTGCAATTTTGAAATCTGCGGCCACTACGTGCGCAATCCGCCCAGTGCCCATGTATCCCCAGCGTAAGCCCATTATGTGAACCTTTCGTTATGCACTTAAGAGTATCAAGTGGAACTAGCGAGTGACTGAGACTCCCATAACTCCCAAGCACATTTCATCGGAGGAGCCTTCGCCCCATGTCACATATCGAGCAGGTAGGTTTTTTAATCCAGGAAGCAACTGACGTAGCTTTGGATTGAATGTGCAAATTACTCGAACCGTATCGCCTGCTTTTAGTTGAATAGGATTTTTTAGGACAGTCGCAGATTGATCATCAAAGTTGTAATTTGGGCGACTTAGAATAACTTTTTCACGTGAAGTACCAGGATTAGCAATTAATTTGAGCGAAGTTCCAAGTAAATGCATATGAGGGGCAGCTTGAATGACTGTTTCATTTACTGTAATTGTCTTATCGCACGTTGACGTTAATGAAGGCTTCGGGTTAATTGCATCTTGCCCACACAGCAGATTTAATCCAGCTGATTCAAAAGCACTTTGAGAAGAGGTGCGCGCAGCTAAATCTGCGAGCGAGGCCTTGCGTGAACAGAGCGGTCCAGTGATACCTGCCGGGCAAGCTAGCTCAACTGGAGCGGCTACAAGGTCTGAGTTAAGAATCTTGAGCTTTGAACCTTTAGCTGGAATTGCGTTCAAAATAACTTTTGATTGATCTTTAAGTACTGAATCTTTCCCCACCATAAGCAGGTTGTAGTGCACTTGCAAAACAATCTGGCTTCCTTTTTTAAATGAAGTAGCAAATCCTTTTGGCATCACATCTTTCCCGCGACCTGGAGCCCAAGAGGAAAGCCAAGGGGATGTCAGGAACGATCCGAGATTTCCGCCAAGGCCAGATCCGCCAAAGCATGACCAGCCATCACCGCCAGCATTGAGTTGTTGTGCTTGAGCAACGTTTGATGCATCAATCTGAAACAAAATCGCGTGGTGAACGACTGATGGATTTTGTGGAACGAATTGCGAGGAGAGAATGAGGGAATCTTGCGTTACCTTCGGGTCAATCAGGAAGCAGTGATAATCATCAGTGCCACCATTTTGCCCAGCAGGAGTGTGTGGCGCAGACATCGTGGCGGTGTATGTCTTTACGGCTAGGTTGCCAGCTACATTGCCAGCTACATTGGTATCGGCATGTGTTGCCACTGTCGTGCCGGACGTCACAAGTGCAACCACTAATGTGGCCAATAGTGAAGATAGTGAAGTAAGTAACATTTTCTTACGGAATCCCTGAGCGCGCATTTCAATATATTAGCGTGAATGCCGTGAATGCCGTAAATAAGATGTAACGAGCACTCTTACGGCTCTAATAGAGTTGAGAGATGAAATCCCGTCTTTTAGTAGCCCTGACACTTTTGGCTGCGAGTTTCAGCGGATTCGAAGTGGCACAAGCTGCTGCGCCAGTTTCACTTCCAATCACGTTGACACTTAAAGGCGCACAAGGCGTCAACCTGGATAGCTCACTTTATTTACCGAGCAAATTACCAGCCCCTGCAATTTTGTTGGCACACGGTTTTGGCGGAAGCAAAGACTCTGTTTCGACTGAAGCTCGATTCCTTGCCGATAGCGGCTATGTAGTTTTAGCTTGGAGTGCGCGCGGATTTGGTCAATCTACTGGCCAAATAACCATGAACTCTCCGAAAAATGAAATTGCCGATGTGCAAAGTCTGATTTCTTATTTATCAACACGAAGTGAAGTTATTCAGCAAGGCACTAAAGATCCGTTAGTAGGAATTGTCGGTGCATCATATGGTGGAGCAGCTGCGCTGTTGACTGCAGGTTATGACAAGCGTATTGACGCCGTCGTCGCCGATATCACCTGGAATAATCTTAAGAATTCTCTATTTCCACAATCTGTCCAAGGTTCGAATACTGCTGGACCATTTAAGAAAACTTGGGCCGGAAGTTTTTTCGCAATTGCTACCCTACCTAACGCGTACTTAGGTGAGTGTGGGAATTTTTCCCAAGAATGGTGTGATGCATTTGTAAATAGCCTCAGCGCTGGGAAGCCAACGGCTAGAGCAGAACAACTGCTGCAAGACTCATCACCTTCTACGGTTACCAAAAATATTACAGCACCTACGTTGTTGATGCAGGGTGAATCAGATTCCCTTTTCCAACTTTCCGAGAGTGTGGCAACAGCAACCCAGATAACAAATGCTCATCCGCAAACACCACTGTCGATGTTTTGGCATGCCAGTGGCCACGATGGTGGATCAGATGAGAGTGCGTTAATTAATAAGAAGACTCTTCAATGGTTTGATATCTATTTAAAGAAAAAGTTAACGACATTTCCTAAATTCCAAGTTGTTGATAGCAACGGAACTATTTCTTTGCAGGATTCAACGGTGATTGCGAAAAATCTACAGGGAAGCGTCCTACCGATTTCAGCTAATTCAATAAAAATGTCTGGATCTGAGCTCATTCAATTAGCGCCAAACCTTGCTCCTTTCACCGCTCCTATCGGCGGAATTCCAGCGGCTCTTTCGAGTCTGCCTGGACTTGGGGGAGCCATTTCCCTCGCATCTTCTGCAATTGCATCACTCGGTGGTGGCATACCGGGCGGTGTAGTTAGCCCAGCACTACTTCCAGGACAGAGCGCGATCTTCGACTCAGAGCCCCTTACAACTGCGCGCACAATTATTGGTGCCTCGAAAGTAAAAGTACACATCTCAAGTAACCGTAAAGATGCCACGCTATTTTTCTCACTCGTTATTCACACTCCTGAAGGTGGAGTAAAACAACCAAATGGTTTAGTTGCACCCGTTTATGTTGACAACATTCCGCAAGGCGGCGTAGATGTCGTAGTTATTCTTCCCGCAGTAGTCGTGGATGCATCAATCGGCGACAAAATTGCGGTGGCAGTTTCTTCCACCGATCAAGGATTCCAGCTACCAAATGATGGTCGCTTCTATTCAGTGCAGATGCTTTCCCCGCTCACAATTCCAGTCACGCCACTTGCGGCCGAAATCTCAAAATCAGATTTCATTACGTGGCCACTAGCTGCTTTCCTTACAATATTTATTGCCATCGGGCTTGTTTATTGGCGTCGACCTCGTCATAACGATCAGCCACTAGAAGAAAGTGATGCGCTGGTATCTGTTACAAATCTTTCCAAGGTTTATAAAGATGGATACAAGGCAGTTTCTGATCTCTCATTTAGCGTGAAGCGCGGACAAGTCGTAGGGCTCCTAGGACCAAACGGCGCGGGTAAGACAACAACACTTCGAATGATGATGGGTTTGATTTATCCAACTGCGGGTGAGATTGCCATCGACAACAAACCAATTTATCCGGGATCTCCAGCCCTTGCTAACCTGGGAAGCTTTGTTGAAGGCCCTGGATTCCTGCCTCATCTTTCTGGACGCGAGAATTTGAATTTATATTGGAAATCTATCGGTCGCCAAGATGAGCCAATGATTGAAGATGCGCTTAAGATCGCTGGACTTGGAACGGCGCTCGACAAAAAAGTTCGTTCATACTCTCAAGGAATGCGCCAGCGGCTAGCTATCGCACAAGCCATGTTGGGCATGCCAGATTTACTTGTTTTGGATGAGCCAACTAATGGTTTAGACCCGCAGCAGATTGTTGCTATGCGAAAAGTGCTGAAGCAGTACGCCAAAACAGGCCGCACTGTGATCATCTCTTCACATTTACTTTCTGAAGTACAACAAACGTGTACACATGTGGTGCTGATGCACCGCGGCCAACTCATCGCATTTGGAACTATGAAAAAGATTCTTACTCGTAGCAACAAGAAGGTTGAATCACTAGAAGATATCTTTATTGAACTCATCGGTGATGACCTCACGATTGGAAAGGAGTAACCATGAGCTATCAAGCAGAAAAGACACTTCCATATCGGGTTGAGCTCTATCGCCAGATTAAGCGCAAGCGCACCTTATTTGCCTATGCATTTGTACTCTCACTTCCTATTATCGTGGCAGCCGCGGTTAAATTTGGCCCATCAGGTCATAGCGGAGGACCTACTCGATTAGGTTCAGGAACAGCCGATTTGATTGGCCTTGCTACTCAAGGGGCTGCCAACTTCACAATTACGATGTTCTATTTTGCTACGCCATTTTTACTTATCGCAGTAGTCTCACTTTTCAATGGCGACACCGTGGCATCGGAGGCATCATGGTCGACGCTTCGATATTTACTGGCAGCTCCAGTTCCACGCACACGCCTATTGATCCAAAAACTCAAAGTTAGTCTCACTCTTTGCGCGATTGCGATGATCTTGCTGCCGACTGCTTCGTGGTTCATTGGGCTGGTTGCATTTGGTAGTAAACCGCTACAAACTCCGCTTGGTGCAACTTTGGCAAACAACGTAGCTATTCATAGGCTCATCATCATCACTATCTACGTCGCTATTTCACTTCTCTTCACTGCTGGTCTCGCCTTTTATATTAGCGTCACTACCGATGTTCCACTCGGCGCAGTTGGTGGGGCGATAGGCGTAGTAATTCTGCTTAATATTCTAGATGCTATTTCTGGTCTTGGAAGTATCCGCGTTTGGCTACCGGTCCACTATTCATTTTCTTGGTTTGACGCACTCTCTAGTTCCATACAGTGGGGCTCAATGATTAGGGGTGCTTCTTATAGCATCATCACATTTGTTCTTTTCATTGCTTTTGCCATTATCAAATTTGGTAAGAAAGATGTTACGTCTTAAGTCAATACTTAACGCAAAATATTTACTGCGCGCGCAACAACCAGTCCAACCAAGATAAGTGAAGTAATCGATTGAATTGACATCAAAAGTTTGGCCCACCGAGTCAGGGGCATGGCATCTGTTGGGCTAAAAGCTGATGCGTTTGTAACTGATACATAAAGATAATCGGGATAACGAGGGAACCACCCCGGTTCTGCATATGCTGGATCTGTCATTTGTGGAAATAGAAAATCTGGAATTGAGTCTTTGGCTGCGGCGCGAGCTGCCGGACCACCTCGATCAAAGTCCCAGTACCAGAGTGAGAAGATAACGATATTAGATAGCCAAATTGAAAAGCCTGACCAAAGTAATCTGGCTGGGGAGGCTATCGATCCATCTACGATTTTTTCAACAAGTAAAATTGCCGATGCAGCGTTGCTTAGCATCATGAATGCGTTAAGAATGAGGGTAAGAGTGCGCTGCGGTACATGTGGAAGCCCAAGCTTTTTCGGCGCAATTAAAACAATGGAGGCCAGCAAGACCGCTTCAACAAAGCAGAAAACCTTGTGGTGAGGTATCGCCAGTGATTTAGGAATAAAAAATTGAAGGGCAATTACTGAGAGAACTACAAGAAGAATGGGGCCGCGGTTCTCTTGTTTGTGGATTTTTAGCCAATGTGGCTGTGGAATTTCTGGAAAACTCATGTTCCGAATCTACCTGCCTTCGCTCAATCTCGCACTCATCCATCTTTTAACTTCAATCCATCTTTCAACTTCAAGCACAGCCCCAGATACAGCCAATTCCCAGCACTAGTCCATTAATAGTCCATCAATAATCGATTAAAGGTAGTTATAGTTCAAGCATGTTTAAGCGCACCATGATTCTCCGTTTGCTCTCTTCGGCAGTTTCTTCGCTAGTTGCAGTGGCCTTTCTGGCTTCAGCATTTACGCAGTCATCTGCGGTTGCAATGGGCTCCGGTAATCCATATCAAGATGCGCAAACTGGATTGAGCTATCAAATTTATCAACCTGGTACAACCGGTGATTTACTACTTCGTTCTTTCAAATTACTCACTTGCGGCCCGAAAAATGAGCAGTGGCTTGCCGCCATCTATGGTGAAGATCGCTCTATCCAATTCTTGGAGACTGATGCTTCGGTGAAATGTTCGAATCCGGGTCTTGGTGTAAAAGTTGCGACCGTAACAATTAATGGCGCAAAGGCGACTGTCGTTGCCTTCTGCGATCCGGCAAAACCAAAGCAATGGAAGAATTGCAAGACTTCAGATATTCAAAATTATGGTGGATATGCAATGTGGACGACCAAACCAACGAAGTTGCTTCATGCAACATCTATCGAAGTTCTGGTCTCGGGGATCACATACACAAATCTTTTAAAGATTTCTAGGGCGCTAAAACCAGTGGGACAGAAGTAGTCCTAACTTGCTCAAGAAGGATTCGCAATTTCAAAGCCTGAGTTTTTTTGCGATAAGTGCTGTAATCCTGAGTTTCGCATCTTTTGTCTCCCCAGCAAGCGCTGCTACTAATACAGATCCATACTTACGAGCTCAAACAAAGCTCACATATTCACTCTATAAGCCGGTAAACACTCTTGGTTTTGCACAAACTGATTTTAAAGTTCTGGTTTGTGGGGGCGGTGGTGAAAATTGGGTATATACAGGATTTAGTAAAGCTAAGAAACATATCGACATCATGCAAACTAAAGTCGGTGCCCACTGCTCCAATCCCGGGCTTTCAGTGAAATTGCCTTCAACCAAAATTAATGACATCCCTGCGCAAGTTTTTGCTTTTTGTGATCCAGGGGCAGGTGCGTCACCAAAGAAGTGTTCAACTAGTTCAGTTAATAAAGTTGGCGGATATTTAACTTTTATATTGCCAGGCTATTACAAAACAAAGCCCGTAAGTATGCAAGTTCAAGTAACTGGGGGAGTCACCTACGCGCAGATGATTGCAGTTGCTCGCTCTATGACGCCTGCCTCAACAAAAGCTTCTGGCTAGCCCGACACTTACTCTTAAGAATTCGAAGGCGCATTTCGAAGGCGCATTGAAGACTCATTGTGCAAACTACTCACGAGTAGAAAATTTTCGTGGCTATACCATTGAAAATCCCGAAAATAGCCAGTGCTAGCACTTACCCTTTAGTTAATCTTTCGAGAAAGGGAAGGTTCTAATGTCAGATTCACAAAAGGGAAACCTAGAACGTGGCCTGGGATTTAAAGGTCTTTTGTCACTTGCTTTGAGCGACATAACTCCTATGGCTTCACTCCTTGTTACAGCAGGAGCAGTACTTGTCTTATCAGGAACCGCTGGCGTTTGGGCATTCACAATTGGATGCATCATCGCGATAACGGTCGCAATGAGCATGGCAGAACTGGGTTCTATGTATCCAACTGCTGGAGGTCTTTTCTATATTGTCAATAAAGTTCTTGGGCGCCCAATTGGGTTCCTCGCAATGATTGACTACGTCCTCCAAGGAATCTTCATTCCGGCAACCCTTGCACTTGGAATCGGCACATACCTACATTCACTCAATGCTTCAATTCCAGTCAATTCTTCTTCAGCAATCGGTATGGCAATCATTACGATTCTGGCTGTTCTTAGAATTCACTTGAGCGCAATCATCGTAACTGTCTGCCTAGTTATTGAAGGTATTGTGTTGGCGTTGATCATCGGCGTAGGTCTTGTCCACTTGAATCAACCTCTTTCTATTCTTACTCACCCAACCATGCTTCAAGATGGCAAAATGAGTTCTGTTGCGGGAGCGGCTATCGTCGCAGCAATCGCCTCATCTCTCTTCTCTGTAAATGGTTATGACAGCGCCATTAACTTCTCCGAAGAAGTAAAGGGCAGCGCCCGTAGCGTTGGTCGCGCGGTTATGTACTCAGCACTCGTAGGTGTTGTTCTTGAATTGACTGCATTCACATTCGGTCTTTTCGGCACGCGCGATTTGGGAGCTTACTTAGCTAGCGCAACGCCATTTACTGACTCTGTTACTTCTGCACTCGGTAAGGGTGCTGGTCAAGCAGTTTTGGTTGGCGCACTATTCGCCATTGTAAATGCAACCCTTGCTATTACTTTGCAGTTCGCTCGAGTTCTTTGGGCAAGTGGACGCGATAAGGCATGGCCAAACCCTGTTAACGAATTCCTTGGAAAAGTACATCCAAAGTTCCGCTCACCATGGACTGCAACTCTCGTTATCGGTGCAATCTCAACCATCTTCTGCCTTAAGTCTTCCTTGATTTCGACAGTAACATTTACTGCAGTGTTGATCATCATTCTTTATGCGCTGATTGCAATTGCAGCACTTGTAAGCCGGGTCAAGAATAAGGATGCAGACCGCCCATTCAAGATGATGTTCTGGCCTATTCCTCCAATTATTACAATCCTTGGAGTTGGCTTGACTCTTACTAAGCAGAAGACAGGTGATTTGAAGATTATTTTGATCATCATTATTGTCTCGATGGCTTACTACTTCTTGTATCTCAATCGTTCCAAGCACAGCAGGTGGGTTCCACACAATCCTGCCTTGATGGACTAGCAGGAAACGGATTAAAATGAAGGGGTTGGCTTATAAAAGCCAGCCCCTTCAGTCATATGATGTGCGAGTAATTACCAGTGGTTATCAGTACTTACCAGTCCCAATAAGGAGCACCATGGATCTTGAGAACTTTCCGGAAATCGATAAAAGTAATCTACCTAAGTTAAAGCAGTATTGGGATTACTTGAACTCGTATCGTGCCAAGGTGGATGAATCAACCCTTATTAGCAGCGATATTGCCAATATTTTTACTTCGCCATTGGATGATAAAAAATGAGCAAAGAATTACATCAACTTTCGATTTCACAAGTAAGTAAATTACTCAAAAAGAAGGAAGTTTCTCCAGTCGAACTAACCAAGATCTGCCTGGATAGAATCGAAGAATTTAATCCAAAGCTAAATGCATTCATCGCGGTTTATGCCGATGATGCAATAAAGCAAGCCAAGAAGGCTGAGCGCGAGATTGCGCGTAACGACTACAGAGGCAAGCTTCATGGAGTCCCTCTGGCCATTAAAGATAATATTTATTTTGAAGGCCGCGTCACGACAATGGGATCTAAAATCCATAAAGATTTCGTATCGGATTTTGATGCCACAACTGTTATCAAGCTTAGAAAAAGTGGCGCAATCTTTTTAGGTAAGACCAATATGCACGAGTACGCACTGGGTGCAACAACAGATAATCCGCATTATGGAACGTGTCGAAATCCATGGCACTTAGGCAAGATTCCTGGCGGTTCAAGTGGTGGTTCTGCTGCTGCCGTTTCTGCTTATTTGGCGTATGGCGCACTGGGAACAGATACCTCGGGCTCTATTCGTGTACCTGCTGCAGCTTGTGGTCTTGTTGGCCTAAAGGCAACTTATGGCAGAGTAAGTAAGTACGGCTGTTTCCCAGAGGCGTGGAGCCTAGATCACATTGGACCTCTAACGCGCACAGTCGAAGATGCTGCGATTATTTTTGATGCAATTAGTGGCGGTGATGTGAATGATCCAACCTGCCTAGATTTAAAGCCAACGAATTTAGCCAAGAAGATAGATGGCGATGTGAGCAAGCTGACGATTGGTATCGAGGAAGACTTCTTCTTCCACTTTACTGATGAAGATGTTGAGCGACAGGTTCGGGCCACCATCAGCCAGCTAAAGAAGATGGGCGCAAAAGTGAAGACAGTAAAGATCCCATCTCTAAAAGATGCCTTCTGGGCTTTAACGATGATTGATACTTCTGAAACCACTGCAGTGCACCAACCATTGATGCGTGATCATGCAAAGGATTACGGAGCTGATGTTCGATTCTTGATTGAATGTGGGTATCTTCCTTCTGCAGTTGATTACTTGCAGGCTCTTCAACTTCGTCGAAAAATCCAACAAGAGGTTTCTGCCGTCTTTGAAGAGGTTGATGTTTTGTTGGCACCAACTCTTCCTAGCAAGACTCCATCTGTTGGTGAACTTACGAGTGTGATTAATGGGAAGTCAGTCGACACAATCGAGACATGTATGCACAATGTCGGACCAGGCAATTTACTGGGCCTTCCATCAATCTCGATGCCATGTGGAATTATTGATGGAATTCCCGTCGGCATTGAAATTATTGGTGGGCCACTGCAAGAGTTGAATGTTCTCAATCTTGCAAAAGGCCTGGAATCAACTAATCCGCTGGGTGCTAACGTTCCAACGGCCTACCTTTCTTGAGTTCCTTGACTCACTTGAGTGATACATCTCCATCAGGAAAGCCTCGAGCGCGAGCTTTAGGTATTCAATTTCCTGGGCAA
>CAILYP010000130.1:0-1796 GCA_903838475.1 uncultured Actinomycetes bacterium
AGTTCAACCTCTGCTGATGTAACTTTCTACTTAGATCCAACTTCAACTTTGGTGAATATCGATGGTCAAACTGTCCGTCGCGCAACTGTTGAAACTGTAAACAGCCCGAACTAAACAAAAGTCTCGGGGGGTGCCATGCAGTTTCTTAGCGTTAAAAAGCCTCGGTCTGCAAAGTTTTCTGCTGGGCTCTTAATCATTTTCTTGACTGGTACCGGTACGGTTCTTGCTGCCAACGTCTCAATCAAGACTGATGTTGTCACAAAAGAATTTGGCCAAGGCACATATCAAATAAAGGCTTGTGACAGCTGGATTCGCATGAATTTGATATCTGCTGGCACCGGGGAACTCGGAGCCCCTGCTGGCCTATCAGCGCTCTCTGGGATCACGATTACCAATTTAGATACGCACGCTTGTGCCAAAACTTTTTTTAACATAGATATTTTAAATAGCCTGGGCGACAAGCTCCCGATCTATCGCACCGATGGCGCAGCGAGTCTGTGCGCTGATCTGCCCTGCACACAGGGAAGTACCAGCGAGCAAGAAATTGGCCTCGCCATCAACGCCTCTGGCGTCGTTTCATTATTGGCCCAAGATGCCTTCCACACATTGCAATTTGATCCAAATACCGCCACATACAGCGTCCATTTTACGCAACCGACAATTTTGGCAAATGATGTTGGTCGCTTAATCATTCAAAGTAGCGATACAAAAATCTAATATCTCTCGAAGGACCTGCAAATAGGGCACTATCGAAGTTCGGGAAACACACACTTTTAACCCTATGGGTGATTAAAAAAGGTGACATAGGTGCCCATGCAGTGCTTGACTTCCGTCACTGAAGAACCAACTTATGAACAGCAGTAATTAGGAGTAGCAATGGAAATATTACGCTTCGAGGATACTGAATCCCCTGCGCCAAAACGTAAGCACCGTTCTAAGGGCCTTGTCGCACTTGGCTTAGTTGCAGCACTGATGGGTATCGGTACAGCATTCGCATCGAGCACTATTACAGTTAACGTCGATAACAAGGTTAATTTAGGTCAGGGTGTTGTAACAGTAAGTGGCTGTGACTCTAACATCGGATTTAAGCCAGTAACAAAATTAAGTTCTAATGCATCGGCTTTTCAAGTAACTGATTTTATTATTGGTTATAAATATAACGAGACTGAAGATGGGCTTATAGACACGACCGCCTGTAATTTAAAGCAGATGAAAATTTCTCTTTATAAAGATAAATCCCCAAGTGGAGTAGATCTAGTACCTTGCCAAGCAACTTACGATCGCAGGATAACCTCTCCATTTGATCCAACTAAATTTACTCTTGCTGGAGGCGATACATTAGAGGGAAGCGTAGTTGGAATTGGAAAAGACCTTGGAGTCGACGGAGTCGACCCAGATTTGGGCCCTTTTACAGCTTTTAAATGTGGAACTGATGGTTCATTCTATTTCTTAGTCGATAAAACTAATCTTGGAACTGTTCAAACTATTAGAATTCACTGGAACGACCAAAGTGGTTTTATTTTTAATGCAAATTCATTTGATCATGTGACAATTGAATCAGTCAGTGACGAACCTGGGCTAACAGGAGCAACTGTTTAAGTCAGTTTTAAATAACTTCATTATTCAACCGAACAAACTAGGAGATTAAAAAGTGTCAATTCTTAACCTAAACGGTCCTTCGGGTCGTTCAGCACGCAGTCCACGCGTGGTTAAAGTTTGGGTTGGAATTGGTCTTCTAGTCGCTGTCCTTGGAATTGGTTCAACACTTGCTGCGAACATCACCATCAACGGCGGAC
>CAILYP010000131.1:0-2027 GCA_903838475.1 uncultured Actinomycetes bacterium
GCTTCCCTACCCTTATCTACTGGTAAATCTTTAGCTGCCATCACAGGAACTTTCTTATTTAGAATTCATAGCGCTGATTAACTCATACATAATATGAGATGCAGCAATTCCAGTTATCTGGGCATGGTCATAGGCAGGGGCAACTTCTACAATGTCAGCGCCAACAATGTTCATATTGGATGTCGAACGCAGTACGGATAGAAGTTCACGGCTAGTCAATCCGCCGGCTTCCGGAGTTCCAGTACCAGGTGCATGCGCAGGATCAAGAACGTCAATATCGATACTGATATAAAGTGGACGCGCTCCTACTCGAGCTTGCATCTTTTGAATAGCCGCAGCAACGCCAAGATCTTGGAATTCAATGCTGGTAAACATTTGAAAGCCAAGCGCCTTGTCATCGGTAAGATCTTTTGCCGAATAAAGGGGACCACGCAGTCCAATGTGCATGCAACCTTCAGGATCTAGAAGTCCTTCTTCACTCGCACGCCTAAATGTCGTTCCATGCGTATAGTCAGCGCCGAAATAGGAGTCCCAAGTATCCAAATGTGCATCGAAATGTACGACGCTTATTGGACCATGTTTTGCCTTAAGGCTGCGCAAAATAGGAAGAGTGATGGTGTGATCTCCGCCGATTGTGACAATTCGCTTAGCTCTTTCTAAAAGTTGGTCATAACCTTCACGGATATTGGCAATGGCTTCCTCGATATCAAATGGATTAGCAGCAATATCTCCAGCATCGACAACTTGATGGTTTGCAAAGGGTGAAATATTTGTCGCAGGATTATATGGTCGCAATAGGCGTGAGGATTCGCGAACGTGGCTTGGGCCAAAGCGGGCACCAGTTCGATAAGAAACTCCGCTATCAAATGGAACTCCGACTATCGCAATATCCGCCGAGGTAACTGAATCAATTCCGGGCAACAGTGCAAAAGTCGCGATCCCGCCATAGCGCGGCATCTGTGTTGCATCTACTTGGCCAAGGATTTCACCAGTAGCACCCGAAGTGATGCGGGGGATTTGATTCTCGCTCATACGACTATCTTAACGAATTACCAGGTTGCAATCGCACGAACAGGTGCGCCGTCACTCGCCCCGAGATTCAACGGGAGCATCGAAATGTGCGGGCGCACAGCGGCAATCTTTGCAAAATTAGTGAAGTTTTCACCGATAATTCCATCTCCTTGAGACCAATAAAAGTGATTCATTAACGTGAATTCTTCTCCTTCACCGGGTGTGCGATCCAGGGATAGGAAATCAAGGGCAATAGTGGTGATGCCATGAGCCTTTAAATACGTGAGAGATTCGATATTGGGAAAGGGATGCGCCAAATATTTAGGCGTTCCAAAAAAATTAGACCAATCTGTTCGCACAAGTGCGATTGTCGCTCCTTGCACATCAGTATTTAAAAACCTTTCGGATGGAATCTCTTGGCGCTCAGTAAGGCCGGTTGCATCGATAACTACTGCAGGACCCATGAAGAGTGATAAATCGAGCTCATCTAGCTTCTTGCCATCAGCAAAAACATGAAACGGGGAATCAATATGGGTCCCCGACTGGGAACCCATATTGACTGAAAGTACGTTTACAAAATCACTTTCTACTGTCAGCGCCGGGCTAATGCTAACTTCTGGATCTCCAGGATAAATCTGAATCCCAGTGTGTAGAACGTGCGATAAATCTAGAATCATCTAGTTATATCTATTTGTTAACGATAGGAGCAATTGCTTGATTCGTGGATGAACGGAAACGTGCGCCCTTTTCACCGTGAATTGCTGATGGTTCTGGGGAGATAAGAAGTGCCAGACCATAAAGCACTGCAGGAAGAATCACGGCAACAAGCAGTGAAATATCTAGGCCGCTGAAGTAATTACCCCAGATTCCAACGAATTGCCCAGGCAAATTCACAAAGAACAAGCTGAACAAAGCGCTGAGTATCCAAATAGCAATCGCTTCAACGTTATAGCCATTTCTAAACCAGTATGCGCCACCCTTTTGTCCTCTGTTGAAGACCTGAAGGTCATCTGGCA
>CAILYP010000132.1:0-2740 GCA_903838475.1 uncultured Actinomycetes bacterium
CATAGTGGCAATCAGGCATGGCCAGGTTGGGAAGATGCAGCAGTGCCTCCAGCAAACCTTGGAACATACATGCGCGAGATGGATCGACTTTTAGCTGATCGCAAACTGGAAGGTGTTCCTTTTGGCCACTTTGGTGATGGTTGCATTCATATTCGCATTGATTTCCCATTAGAGCGGGAAACTACAACTTTTAGATCGTTCATTGAAGATGCAACCGAGCTAGTTTTGAAACTGGGTGGCTCACCATCGGGTGAACACGGTGATGGACGCGCACGAAGTGAGATGCTCTCAAGAATGTATTCACCTACTGCTATTTCAATGTTTGAGCAGATCAAAGAAGTTTTTGATCCACAAAATATTTTAAATCCAGGTGTAATTGTTAATCCGCGTCGCATTGATCAAGATTTGCGTCGCCCAACTGCCGTCTCAATACAAAATGCAGGCGGTTTTGCTTTCGGAGAAGATAACGGTGACTTTACAGCGGCCGTGCACCGCTGTGTAGGAGTTGGTAAATGTCGTGCTGATAATTCAGTGAGCGGCGGATTCATGTGCCCCTCCTACCAAGCAACAAAAAATGAATCACAAGTTACCCGTGGTCGCGCCCGAGTACTACAAGAATTAACCCAGAACACCGGGAAAAATACCGATTGGTCCTCACCTATTGTTGAGGAATCACTTGACCTTTGCTTAAGTTGTAAGGCGTGCGCAAGTGATTGCCCTGCCGAAGTTGATATGGCGAAATATAAATCCGAAGTTCTCTATCGTCGCTACAAAGGAAAAGTACGCCCAATCAATCATTACGTTCTTGGTTGGCTACCTCGCTGGGCCGCGCTTGCCCAAATTTCACCACCTTTAGTAAACGCAATCACCCAATCAACCGTAGGCAGTAAATTGTTACTTCGTTTTGGGGGCATGGATTCGCGGCGCACCCTTCCTAAATTTGCAAATAATTCGTATTTAAAATCTCAGAAGAAAAGTGCCGCAACATCTAAACCAAAAATAGTTCTCTGGGTTGATTCGTTTACTGATTCTTTTACTCCAAGTGGAGCAGTCGCTGCGAAAGCACTATTAGAAAAAATCGGTTATGAAGTTGTCATTCCAGAACAGGCAGCTTGTTGCGGCTTGACTTGGATCAGTACTGGACAACTAGATGGAGCGAAGAAGCGTCTTAATAATCTTCTTGGCGTGATGACCCCTTATGTTGAACAAGGCATGGAGATTGTTGGACTAGAACCTTCGTGTACCGCGGTTTTACGTTCAGATTTGCTGGATTTACTGCCACATGACCCTCGTTCGCTGCAGATCGCAGAGGCCACCCGAACAATTGCTGAAGTAATTAATCGGGCGCCATCTAATCCGCAACTCTCCTGGAAAGCCCCTGATTTACGCGATACAACTTTGGTCGTGCAACCACACTGTCATCAGCACGCAGTGATGGGTTTTAGAGATGATCAAGAAGTATTACAAAGTACCGGTGTCACATTTAAGGAGTTAGCTGGATGTTGCGGCCTTGCAGGTAATTTTGGAATGGAAAAAGGCCACTTTGAACTTTCAAAAGCAGTCGCAGAGAACGCGCTACTACCTGCCCTTCGTGAGAAGGAAAGTAAGACTGTATTTCTTGCCGATGGTTTTTCATGTCGCACACAAGCCGATCAATTAGCAGGAGTATCTGGTGTGACTCTGGCAGAATTATTGATGTCGGGGTTTACTAAGTGAAAACAATAGTTTTGGATGATGATCCAACAGGTACCCAGTGCGCAACTAATGTAACAGTTTTGTTGAGGTGGGATGTTGATGCAATCGTCAGTGTTCTAAAGAGCGCAGATAGCGTCTACTTACAAACCAATTCGCGATCCCTTAGTGAAGCGGACGCCGTCGCGCTGGCAGAAAAAATAAAAGCAGATTGCGACGCGGCCGGAAAAATTCTTAACGAGAGAATCGAATATGTGTTGCGCGGGGATTCCACCTTACGCGGCCATGTATTTTCTGAGACTGCTGTTTTTCTTAGCGCCAACTCTTCGATTCTTTTCCTACCCGCCTATCCAGATGTTGGCCGGACCACAATAGACGGCGTCCATTACGTCAAAATTGAAGGCACGAACCTGCGGGCAGATGAAACAGAATTTGCAGACGATCCAGTTTTTCCATTTAAGACAAGTGCAATGGTTGATTTTGTCGCAGAGAAATCAAATCGCACAGGCGTGCATGTTTCACTCGACATCGTTCGCAGCGGTTTAGATAACCTTATTACTGCGCTCAAAGCTGTTCCTGCAGGAAGTGTCATTGTTCCGGATGCGCAAAACGATGATGACATCGAGGCGATCTCTAACGCGATTAAAGCCCTTCGTGAAAGTGATGCACCAATTTTGGTACGAAGCGCAGCCCCACTTGCAGCGCTACTAGCCGGCGTTCGCTCACGCGGCTTTCTACAAGGCCCGCTAAAGCAAGCGCCATTTTCAACTCTTTTGGTAGCGGGATCACACACAGAAGGTGCCACTAAACAACTGGCTGCAATTACTGCGCGTTGGGGCGAGCCAGAGGTGTTAAATACCGAAGCGGCAATGAGTGACCCAATTCGCGCTGCGAATCAGGTAGTTGTGGGCGCAAAAGCCAAACTCGCAAGCCGCTCATTTGCGATTGTAACCTCTGATCGAATTCGCTTAGCCGAGCACAATACTTTGGAGCACGGTGAGCGCGTCATGCAATCCATCATTGCTGCTGTGCAAAATCTATGTCCAGA
>CAILYP010000133.1:0-1688 GCA_903838475.1 uncultured Actinomycetes bacterium
ATTAAATTGGCTCGGTAGCTCAGTTGGTACGAGCGCGCGACTGAAAATCGTGAGGTCGACAGTTCGATCCTGTCCCGAGCCACTCTTGATTGTTAATACTTAAACTTGAATTGCTGCGCTATTAATTCGCAAAGAGATCTGCGCGATAGGTGTAGTTAAAGCCCTTCATATTCACGGCTCCTACTTGAGTCATAGTTGACCCAGTTACTTTATAGATTGCGCCTAAGACACCATCTGTGAATGGCCCACAGCCACCAGCCAGCCATACGTGGGAACTATCCAGGTACTGCGTATTTCCGCAATAAGTCACGTGAACCGGGAATGGAATTTCCTTTAGCTGCCACTTTCCATTTACCAATTTGAAATCTAGGAATTTCGAGATTTTATCTAAACTGTAATTACCTAACGCTGTGATTTCGGTTTTTGATACAAAACGGGCAAAGTGTTGAAGTGCGCTGTTGGCGTCTAGAACGCTCTTCACAACTTTTAGGTTCGAATCAAGAATGAATATAAGCGATGGGCTTCGAAGACTGATTAGAAATTGATTTGTGGCTTTGTAGTACTGAAGTGAATTTGCATGGCAAATATCAATTGGTGATGAAGTTGGGTTCTGGGGATCATTAAAGAGCGTCATTGCATCCAAAATAGGCTCACTTACAGTTTTATTTGCAACAGCCCAATCCCAGAAGCTGAACTCTTTAATAGCAACGCCATTTTTAACTTCCGCGATATCGCAATCAAGAATTGGCAGCTTGTAACTGCGCTTGAGCCAAGAACTATCAACCGTCCTGGTGACAGCCATAATCACTATTGGATTACCGGAGGGCGCAATAGTCATTCCATGTCCTTCAGGCAGGTAAGGTCCAAATTTCGTCTTTACTTCATTAATTCTGGAAACTAATTGGTACTTAGCATCAAGCAAACGCCAGACTCCTGGAGATGTCGCACTTACGCTGAAATCTTTCTGCTCTAGATAGCCATAAACAGGTGTTCCGCTAAAAGTACTACTGGCCTTGGCATCGGTTAATTTTCTAAATCCAATTAGGTTATTTGGGGATTTTAAGAAGAATTTAATATTGGTTCCGCTAGACCCAATCGCATACGTTCCATCGGCCACCACCGGTGTTGAAAGTATTTCCTGATTTTTTATTAGCGAGGTGTCACCTGTATAACTTATTAGTGGGAAATCTGCGGGGGCGGGAAACAGTTGGACCAGCGGGTTGCCATTCTCATCATCTATCTCACGAATCGTCTTTGTAAGAACTGATTGGCTCAAAACTGCGCCAGTCGTCAGAGCAAATTGCAGGCCACTATTTATCGGTACTGTCATTTTGACTGAGTCATTAATAACTGGAAGTGCCTCGGTGTTATGGAAAATCACTTTAAACGAGACGACATTATTTGGCCGGAAAGTATTTAAATAGACTTTGAGTACGTTATTGGAAACTTCCGTGCTGATATTTTCCGAGCTTAAAACGGTAATCGTTGATGGGTCCACCGCATGTGCTGCGGAAGTAGCCGGGCCGATCAATAAGTAAGCCATTAGCGCAACTATCGCTAGGAGAGAACTAGTGAAATTACTTAGGATCTTTTTCCGCAACCAACTCATTTTTTGAGTCTATGCCCTAACCCAGCAGATTCACCCCGTATATACCTGTGAATATTCTTAGGAATTAACCAGCAGAGCC
>CAILYP010000134.1:0-8154 GCA_903838475.1 uncultured Actinomycetes bacterium
AGCGTCTCGGTACCCGGACCTGCCGTAAAGGTAGTCACCACAATCTCATCGAATGAAAGTGCAAAAGCCAGTAGCCCACCGGCCATCAGCGCAGACCGAACGAGTGGAAATGTGATGTAGCGAAATGTCTGGAAAATATTTGCGCCAAGATCTTGCGAAGCTTCTTCTAGACTTTGTCCTAAGCGTCTTAAGCGGGCCAAAACATTGTTATAGACCACAACAATACAAAAAGTTGCATGTCCGACAATGACGGTCCACAGCGCCAGCTCCTTACCCAGTGGATCTAATAGAGTATGGAATGTCGTGTTCAAAGCTATTCCAGTAATAATTCCAGGAAGCGCGATAGGGAAAATCACCAGCAAGGACAGGGTATTTTTTCCGTAGAACCTATATCGAGATACCGCAAAAGCTATACAGCTACCTAAAACTAGTGATATCGCCGTTGCTCCTAAGCCAACTTTTATCGACGAGAAGATGGCTGGAAGTACGCCTTTGCTCTCACCAAGCCGGCTCCACCAAATAGTAGAAAGAGATTGTGGGGGCCATGAAAAAGTTCTAGATGGATTGAATGAATTAAGCGCAACAACAATCAATGGAATATAGATAAATGCCAAAGTGCCAAAGGTAAGAAATGCAAGTGCTCGCCTGGCTCTGATTGATAAATACATTAGAAATTCTCCAATGCACCAGAACGGCGGACCGCAAAAAGATAGCCCAAGATAGTGACTATCGGCAGGAGCGCCATTGCTGCAGCAAACGGAAGATTGCCCGCTGTTCCAACGTTGTCGGCAATCACATTAGCAACAAGCTGGCTAGTTCCACCAACAATTTTTACGACGATGTAATCTCCAAGTGAAAGTGAGAAAGTAAAAATCGAACCAGCAATAATGGCCGGATAAATAATGGGCAAAATAATCGATTTAAATGTAGTGAATGCTGGAGCTCCTAAATCACTAGATGCTTCTAAAAGTGAATTAGGTAGCCGTTCAAGTCCGGCATAGATTGGAAGAATCATGTACGGCAGCCACAGATAAGCCAACGTTATTGTTGTGGCAACCAGCCCGAAACCTGGACTTGAAATACCAAGATGTTTAAGTGGTTTAAAGGCCCACGAGATAACGCCGCCATCTGAAAACATACTGCGCCAAGCATATGTCTTAACTAGGTAGCTAGCCCAAAGTGGGACTAGCACAAGTGCTATAACGACACTTCTAAATCTAGGTCGCAAAACTTTTGCGATGAAGAGCGCAATTGGGATTGCAAGCAATCCGTCAATAATAGTGACGATAACTGCGACTGAGATCGAACGAATTGCAATCGTGCTATAAACCTTCTGCGAAATAAGTTGGTGGAAATTAGAAAGCGAAAACTGATGAACAATATTTCCCGTGAATGAATCAACGCTCCAGAGACTAGAAACGAGCATCACTCCGAGAGAGCCCAGATACGCAATCGCTAGCCAGAGCACAGGCAGCGCTAGTAATAGTGCCGCCCGCGCTCCGCTATGGCGATAAAGCCAGGTATTGAGGCGATTAGATTTCAAGCTAGCCCTTTACAGAAGTCCAGGCTTGAGTCCATGCTGCATAGTCGGTACAGATCTTTCCGCGACCATCCAAACAGTCAACTGTTGGAGTAGTCCAGTACCAAATCTTCTTTGCATATGCCGCATCTGTAGCGTGATAAGTAGAACAGAAATTCTTATCAGCGGTCTTTGTGCAAGAAAGTGTTTGGGATGGGGCTTCACCGAAGTACTCAGCAACTTGTGCGTTAACTGTTGGAGATGTAATCCAGTTCATCCATTGGTACATGCATGAAGGATGCTTGGCCTTAGATGAAATCATCCACGTATCTGACCAGCCAGTTGCTCCCTCTTTAGGAACGGTGGATGAAATCTTCACTTTTCCACCGCCATTAATGGTGTTAGCGATAACCTGCCATGAGGATCCAAGAAGGGTGTTGGAAGATTCAAATGATTGAACGGACTTGGTGTAGTCAGACCAATATTCGCCAATGTTCTTCTTCTGCACTTTAAGCAAGGCAGTTGCGGCATCTAGCTGTGTCTTATCCAACGCATAAGGATTTTTAATTCCAAGCTTTGGTTGAGTAGCCATGAGATACATCGCAGCATCTGCAATATAAATTGGTGAGTCATACGCAGTGATCTTGCCCTTGTATGGTGAATTAGCATCAAATACAGCAGACCAAGAAGTTGGTGTCTTCACCTTTGCTGAATTGTATGCAAGAACGTTCGCGCCCCAACCATGAGGAACTCCATACATGGTTCCGTTAACAGAATTCCACTTTTGGTTCTTCAGGAATGGAGAAATAGTTTTGTAGTTAGGGACAAGTGCGGTATTCACTGGAGCAACTTGGCCACCATAGATCATACGAAGTGAACCATCACCAGATGCAGAAACTCCGTCGTATCCCCCGGTCTTCATCAATGAAACCATCTCATCAGAAGTTCCAGCTGTCTTTGCATTTACTTTGCATCCCGTTGCCTTGGTAAATGGGTTAACCCAGTCAACAGTCTTGTCGTTGCTTCCATTTTCAGCATATCCGGCCCAAACGATCAGGTTAAGTGCACCTTCGCCTTTGCCGAGAGATTTAGCCATCGCAACATTTGGAACAGAAGCAGCCATGGTCGATGTTGCACTTGCAACTGCCAATCCGAGCGCAGCTAAAGCACCGACTATTACTACATGTTTCTTTGATCGCATTCTCATCACCTCTCCTAGATTTTTAGCCAACGTGGTTTTTCAACCAACCCGAGATTCGTATTTCGAATCCCAGGAAATCTCAACGTTTTCACCCAGATTTGGTAACTTCTGGATTCCATCGTTTTCAATCAAGATACTTAATGTATCTGAACCTATATTCACATCAACGCGAGTTATTGCCCCGAGAAACATTACATTTGAGACAGCGCCCGTTAACACGCGATCGAACTGGCGGCCCAATTTAATCTTTTCTGGTCGGATACTTATGACAGATCCAGCCTGATGAATCAAATTAGATATTCCAACAAAGCCAGCCACAAATTCAGAATTTGGCTCCTCATAAATCTCTCGAGGGGTTCCCATTTGTACAATATTTCCAGAATTGAAAACTGCAATTCGATCAGCCATCGTCAGGGCTTCTTCTTGATCATGAGTAACAAAAATAAAAGTGATACCAATGTCTCGCTGTAGTTCCTTTAATTCAATCTGCATCTCATGGCGTAATTTTAAATCTAGTGCACCTAACGGCTCATCGAGCAAAAGTACTTTTGGTTCATTCACAAGCGCGCGTGCAAGGGCTACTCGCTGGCGCTGTCCACCAGAAAGTTGGGATGGTTTACGCGCTTCATACCCATTGAGCTTGACTCGATCAAGAGCTTTTTGCGCGCGAATAAGGCGTTCCTCTTTACCAACTTTTTTAACTTTTAGTCCATATTCGACATTTTCAAGAACTGACATATGTGGAAAGAGTGCATAGTCCTGGAAAACTGTATTTACATCACGATTGAAAGGAGGAGTACGACTGACATCGACGCCATCAATTTCTATTGTTCCAGCATCTGGCAATTCAAATCCGGCAATCATGCGAAGCACAGTTGTCTTACCAGAACCGCTAGGGCCGAGCATTGCAAAGAATTCACCGTGAGCGATCTCCAAATCAACGCCATCTACGGCTCGAACTTCCCCAAAATTCTTGGCTACCTTGGAAAGGCGTATCGCAATTGGCACGATTTTATTCTAGAGGCTACTTGCTTCGAAAGGAATGCAACTAGACTTTAGAAATGGCCATCGACACTTCAAATCCCTTTGCCCTTCGAAGCACACTCGAATACGAGTTACCTCCATTTGCCTTGATTAAAGAAGAGCATTATCTGCCAGCTTTTTATGCTGGATGCGAGCAACAATTGGCTGAAGTCGAGGCAATCATCGCCTCTGGTGAACCCACTTTCGAGAACACTTTGGTTGCCCTTGAAAAGAGTGGCCAACTACTTTCTCGTATGCTCTTGGTTTTCTACAACAAGTCATCCAGCGACACAAGTGATTCCCTTATTGCAATTGAAGAAGAGATGGCGCCAAAGCTTGCGGCGCATTCCGACGCTATCAAACTTAATCCTGCACTATTTTCTAGAATTAAAAAGCTGTATGACAAAAGAGCTACGTTAAAACTAAATGATGAAGATGCCAATCTTTTAGATAAATACCATACAGATTTCATTCACGCTGGCGCTCACCTCACAGAGTCACAACGTGAAACTCTTAAGGGAATAAATGAGCAACTTTCTAAGCTACAAACACAATTCGATAAAAGTGTTCTTGCAGATAGCAACGATCTTGGGGTAGTTGTTGATTCGTTGGATGAACTTGATGGTCTGAGCGAAAACGAAATTGCGGCATACGCTGCTGCGGCTAAGGATCGTGGCCTAGAAGGTAAATATTTAATCGGCGCCGTTAATTACAGTGGAAACCCGGCCCTGGCTTCGCTCACCAATCGAAATCTGCGTAAGAAAATTATGGAAAACTCACTGATCAAGGCCAATCGTGACAATGAGAATGACACCAAGAAAATTCTGGTCGAGATGGTAAAGCTACGGGCAGAAAGTGCCAAGCTCTTTGGAGTTAAGACATACGCGCAATATTCCCTACAAACATCGACTGCTAAGAGCCCAGAGAACGTTCATAAAATGCTGCGCCAGATCGCACCAGCCGCTGTTCGAAATGCCAAAGCCGAAGCAGCAGACTTGCAAGCTGCTATCGGTGATCAATTCACGCTTGAGTCTTGGGATTGGGACTTTTATACAGAAAAAGTTCGCCTGGCTAAATACAACGTTGATACAACTGCAATGCGTCCTTACTTTGAATTACAACGCGTGCTAAATGATGGAGTCTTTTTTGCCGCCAACAAACTCTTTGGTATCTCATTTAAAGAACGCAAAGACCTGGTTACGTATCATCCCGACGCCCTCGCCTATGAAGTATTTAATGAGGATGGGTCGAAGCTAGGCCTCTTCATTGGTGATTTTTATACCCGTGATTCAAAGCACGGCGGGGCCTGGATGAATAACTTGGTTGATCAGAATTTCCTGTTCAATCAACTGCCTATCGTTGTGAATAATCTAAACATTCCAAAGCCGCCAGCAGGACAATTGACGCTGCTGACTTTTGATGAGATCACTACTTTGTTCCACGAATTTGGGCACGCGCTGCATGGGCTGCTCTCGCAAGGCACATACATTCGTACTTCTGGTACTAACGTTGAACGGGATTTCGTAGAATTTCCTTCGCAAGTGAATGAAATGTGGATCCTCTGGCCCGAAGTTGTGCAGAACTATGCACGTCACTTTGAGACAGGCGAAAAGTTACCTCAAGAGTGGATTGATAACCTAGAAGCTGCAAAAGCATTTAATGAAGGTCATGCGACAACGAGTTATCTTGCTGCGGCAATTTTAGATTTAGCATGGCATGAAATTGAAGCCGGTCAACCAATTGGTGACGTCGTTGAATTCGAAAAGAAAGCCATCCAGGATTACGGTCTAGATTTTGCTCCAGTTCCTACTCGTTATCGAACAACCTACTTTGGGCATATCTTTGCTGGCGGATATTCAGCAAGCTATTACGGCTATATCTGGTCTGAAATATTGGATGCAGAATCAGTTGATTGGTTTAAAGAGAACGGTGGCCTAACACGCGCCAATGGCGATCATTTCCGCACTCAACTTCTTTCACGCGGTGGCTCGATTGACTCAATGCAGATGTTTAAAAACTTCCGCGGTCGCGAAGCATCGATTGAACCACTTCTCAAGCGCAGAGGGCTTAACTAGCCCTTAATAAGGGCTTAAGCACAGCAGAGGAATAATGATCATTCTTTATAGCGTTGCATTCCTTTCTGGGTTGCTCACGATTTTGGCACCATGTATCTGGCCACTTCTTCCCATAGTTCTAGCCGATGTAACTCAATCTAAAAGTAAGCGACGTCCACTTGGTATTACTGTCGGAGTTGCGCTCTCTTTCACAATCCTGACGCTTTCTATCTCAGTGTTAGAGAGTTCACTTGGCTTAAATCCCAACGTGCTTCGCAAGGTCGCCGTCGTTGTACTCGTTCTACTTGGCGTATCGATGGTCATTCCCAAAGCATCACAATGGCTTGAGACGCGAATTAGCCGACTTTCAGGCAGGTTTGGAAATGTTGGCAAAAATAATAGGAGTGATTTCAGTGGCGGTTTCATTACAGGCTTAGCACTTGGAATTGTGTGGGCTCCATGTAGCGGACCAATTCTGGCATCAATTGCCACTCTTGCTGCAACCAATAAAGTTTCATTCCAAGTTGTTATCGTGACTTTGTTTTACGTCACGGGTGTATCGATTCCACTCTTTGGCTTTGCAGTCGGCGGTCAAAATCTCCTTGCTCGTTCAAGGCGTCTATCTAAATACACGGGCAAGATTCAAATTGCAGCTGGGGTCGTCCTGATTCTTACTGCGATCGCTATCTCGACAAACTACGACAAGACGCTAGAAGCGAAACTGCTCAACGCAATTCCTTCCTATAGCAGCTCACTCACCAAGATCGAGAGCACAAAGAGCGTTTCAAACGCGTTAGCAAAATTAAAAAATCGTATCGTGAGTGGCCAAGCGACTATAAATAATTCACGTCTTTTTAACGTCAATACACCGGCGGCCGGATTCGATGGTGGAACAGATTGGTTGAATCCAGCCAAACCAGTCACTCTTTCATCTCTCAAAGGCAAAGTTGTTCTCGTAGATTTCTGGACTTACACATGCATTAATTGCATTCGAACGCTACCCCACGTCACCTCCTGGTACAACAAATACCATCCTTACGGTTTTGAAGTAATCGGAGTGCACTCTCCTGAATTCGCATTTGAACAAGATAAGGGCAATGTCCTAGCAGCAATTGCTCGATTCAACATTAAGTATCCAGTTGTTCAAGATAATAGCCTCAGTATTTGGAACGCCTATAACAATCAATATTGGCCAGCTGAATACTTGATTGACGCTAACGGAAATATTCGACGAGCAGATTTTGGTGAAGGCCAGTACGATGAAATGGAAAAGGCAATCCAGCTTTTATTGACACAAAGTGGGGCGAAAGTTCCAGCCACATTGACTGGAGTTCCCAACACAACCCCAACGAATCAATTAACTCCAGAGACTTACTTTGGTAGCTCACGCAATCAATTTGGGTTCCCACAACCTATTAATAGCAATGGCACTTTTTCGTTGAAGTCGCATCGATCAGTACCAGCCAATCGATTTGATTTCGGCGGAACATGGATAATCACAAACGAGTACGCCCAAGCATCGGCAGGTTCCACGATTACCGAAAGTTTCTCGGCAAATCATGTCTATATGATTTTGAAGCCGCATGCACCAGGAGCGAGTGATCGCGTTCTTGTCTCACTCGATGGTAAACCTTTGAGTGGCGCCACGGCTGGCGCTGATGTGAAAAATGGTGTCATCACGGTCGACTCGGATCGTCTCTACGATATTTATAGTTCAAGTCAATATGCTCAAGGTGTTCTCGGCTTTACGTTTCAGGATGCTGGGACACAAGCTTTTACTTTTACATTTGGTTAAGTCGTTCTGCAAACCAAGTCGTTCTGCATACCCACTGCTCCGGCCATGCTCAAGTGCTTGATTTACTGCCCGAATTTTTAGGTTATCCGGTTACGCGGTAGGCTTGGGACGTTGTTATCGGGGTCGATGTAATTTCGAACCGGCGGTTATAGTCCGCGACCCGCACACATCCAGTGGGCGGTTGACTCAGTGAAACTCTGGGACCGACGGTTAAAGTCCGGATGAGAGATAGCAGCGGAATCGGTGCACCATGTTTGTCGATGACGCCTACGCGCATCTGTACTCGCTCAGCCTTCAGGGCTTAGGCGTCAGTACCCCCAACCCAAATGTCTCTGCTGCAATCTATGGCGCAGATGGTGCGTTGATTGCAGACGGTTTTCATAATCGCAAAGTTTCCCCAGATCACGCCGAGGTTGTCGCGCTCAAGAAAGCTGGCAACGCTGGCAACGCTGCTCGCGGCGCGACCATAGTCGTTTCACTCGAGCCATGCGCACACACCGGGACAACGCCACCTTGCACGCAATCCATTATTGATGCCGGAATTGCAAAAGTGATTTATGCC
>CAILYP010000135.1:0-3400 GCA_903838475.1 uncultured Actinomycetes bacterium
TCGATCAAAGCTAATTTTCGATCAATTGGATTGCGATATGGAGCAGATGTCCAAGCAATTGCCTCCCATATCAATCAGAGTGATGCCGGTATACTCGTAAAAAGTTTGCGTGCTAATCACGCGGCTACTCTCTCCTATGAAATAAATGGTGAGGTTAAGCAGGCTGACATCACGCTAGAAGATCTTGTAGTTACCGAGACGCCAAAGTCTGGCTGGTCGGTTGCAAGTCATTCCGGTGAGAGCGTTGCTCTAGATCTTGAGTTAACTCCTGAATTAATACTCGCTGGACTCGTCCGAGAAGTAATTCGTGCGATTCAAGAGGAACGTAAAAATTCTGGGCTAGACATTAGTGATCGTATTCTTGTTGAATGGAACGCTCCCGAAAGTGTCGCATCAGCTATTGCTTTCGGTGAAAAGGAAATTTCGGAAGAAGTTCTGGCAGTAAGTTTTACCCAAAATTTAACACTCACTGCGGCTAGCAATGATCTGGGACTCTCGCTTAATTTAATAAAGCAGTAAAAGTTATATTAACTTAAGGAATTAAATGCGTTGCGCGTGACAATATTTGTACAGCGAAGAAGACAATGATGAACGAAAGATCCACCGAGACAGCCCCGAGTCGAAGTGGTGGAATAAAGCGACGCGCCACCTTCATCACTGGATCAGTTATTCCATAAATTATTTCAGCTATAAACAAGACCACACCACGTGGGCGCCAAGCCTGTGAAAACATTCTTACATAATCAAGGATAAGTCGCCCAAGAAGAGCGAAGAGAAAGAGTTGCAGGATTCCATTTAGAATCCCTCCAATGCTTACCATCAGGATTGATTAAAGAAGCTTGCCTCAGTCGCTGCAACTTTACCTTCGGTTGAAACACGAACGTTAGGTGGAGTTAGCAAAAAGACTTTTGACGTCACGCGCTCGATACTTCCAAAATGTCCGAACACCAAACCAGATGCAAAATCGACAAGGCGTTTGCGCTCCGACTCATCCATATCACTTAAATTCATAAGGACTGGTTGGCCTTGGCGATACTTCTCTCCAACAGTTCGTGCCTCGTTATAAAACCGTGGGTGAATAGTAAAAATTTGATCCAATACAGGAAGTTCTGTTTGCATCGCTGGTGCTTGCTGTGTGCGATTTGTCTGGCCAGCAGGCGAAGCCCACGAAGGTGTTCCTGCCGCAGCTGAGGTTGGTACAGCTCGTACACCGCGTACGTTTCTCTCAGATTTTTGAGCGTTGCGAGGTTCACGAGACTGCTCAACTTGCGCGACCGATTGAAGGTCATCCTCGTCGTCAACTAAACCGAGGTAATTTGCGACGCGTTTAAATGCATTAGCCATGGCTTAATTTTAGATGAACGGTGGGCGTGAACCGAGGATTGAGCTTCCCACGCGGATGTGTGTCGCTCCGGCCATAAGGGCGGGCTCGAAATCTCCACTCATCCCCATGGACAACTTTTTCAATCCATGTTGTTGAGCAAGGCCTTGAAGCTCCTCAAATGCTGCACTCGGATTACCTTCCAAGGGTGCCACAACCATCAAGCCAGTTACTGGGACCGATGATTTGGCGATGAAACCTTCGACCTCATTACGTGGAATACCTCCACGATGTTTCGCATCGGACTCAAGATTTACTTGTAAAAAATATTCATGGCTACTGATGTTCTCAGTTCTAGCAAATTTACCAGCGTGATCCAAAGAATCTAAAGAGTGGATTGTTTGAGCCCAATTCGCGATAGATGCAATCTTGTTTCCTTGAATCTGACCTTGAAAATGCCAATGCGAGTCAGGTGGAAGAAGTGGAGCTTTAAGAGCCCCTTCTTGGTCACGATTTTCACCAAAATGTTTGATACCTAGCTCATACAAAATCAGTATATCCTCAACCGGAAAAGTTTTGGTCACCGCGATCAGCGTCACCTCAGATCGATCTCGTCCCACCGAAGATAGGGATGTTTTAATCCGACTTTCTACCTCTGCCAGATTCGCAGCAATCTCTTCCTTTCGATTATTCACAGAGTCACTACTCCAACTTGTCGGCCCTGCGCTTCACCATTCATTTGAGATCTTCTATGTGAGAAATGATTCAATGACTCTTTAGTGCAGATACCCAGATTTTGGGCATTAACCCCTTCGCTGCCAAGTTGATGGGTGATCGCCGACTGAAGATCAAGGCAATGCAATTCCTCGGATGTGGTCGACTGCGGAAAAGATTGAGTCACTTGCTGATACATATCTAGTGAAACTTCATAGCAGTTCGCACAAATTGATGGTCCTAAAATTGCTTCATACTTTTCAGCACTTCCGGGCTCAGGTGACACAGGTGACTCGAGTGACCGGAGCGCTTCTAACGTCTTAGCGATAATTCCATTTGTCATTCCAATCCTGCCTACGTGGATTGCTGCAACTGCGCTTTTTGAATGAATGAGAACCGGGACACAATCACCCACCAGGACTGCAAGTGAAAGATTTTTTTCAGCGCTCACGATTGCATCCGCACTTACTGGGGTCATCTGCGACCCGCTTCCATTGTGATCGCCAGAAGTAACTATCCGAACGTCATTGGAATGACTCTGTCTCATGAACACTAACGATTTCGTAGCAATTGATTTTTCAAGACTTCGGCGGCGCTTTAGGACCTCTTCTGCAGATTCATCGAGATCAAGCCCAAAATTGCCCCAACCTATGGACGTGAAAAGAATTCCAGCCATGAAGAGTTATCGCATGAAATCTGGAATGTCTATCTCATCTTCTGCAACGAGGTCTTCAAAAGTGATACGGCGGCGAGTAGATGATGCCGCAGTCGGAATTGAGTCAGTATCTTCAAGTCCTCCTAGATCCATCGCTACCGCGATGGGATCGTTAGCAGATATTGGATCTGCCTCTCCGCTCAGCGAAGCAGCGTTTAGAACAGGAACCGAAACACGCTTTGGTTGACCGCCATCAAAACCCGCAGCGATAACTGTTATACGTACTTCATCACCCAGCGCATCATCGATAACAGTTCCAAAAATAATATTCGCATCTGGATGCGCAGATTTAGCAACCATCTCTGCAGCTTCAGATAATTCAAAGAGTCCCAAGTCAGAACCACCAGCAATAGACAGCAAGACACCTCTGGCACCGTCTATTGACGCTTCCAACAATGGACTAGCGATTGCTAACTCAGCAGCGCGCGTTGCTCTGCCTTCCCCACGAGCCGAGCCAATTCCCATAAGTGCAGAACCAGCACCAGCCATAACACTTTTTACATCGGCGAAATCTAGATTAATTAAACCGGGAGTTGTGATGAGATCAGTAATTCCTTGAACACCGGAGAGCAGAACTTGATCTGCGCTTCTAAAAGCTTCAACTGCAGTTATAGAGCGATCGGAGATGGCAAGTAGTCGATCATTTGGAA
>CAILYP010000136.1:0-2532 GCA_903838475.1 uncultured Actinomycetes bacterium
CCATCTTTGTCTGATGGTGCCCACCTTCTTAATGTTTATTCAATCGATTCAGGTGTAACAGGTCCAACCGCCTCATATTCCTTCACTGTTGACACTGTTGCGCCTGTTATCGCGAATCTATCAATCAGTGCGGGTCCCTCTTACAGCGCGAGTTGGATTGAAACTGCCACAGTAGGAACCACTGTGAGTTTTATGTGTCAGCTAGATAGCGCTACTGCCGTTCCTTGTACTTCCCCCTACACAATTGGAACATTGTCGGCATCTGGCTCGTATAACTTTAAAGTTACTGGGAGAGATCTTGCCGGTAATAATGGACAGGCTACGACCACTCTGGTCGTAGCACCTGCAGCTCCTGTACCGTCTGGAAATGGCAGGATTTTCTTGTCAGGTTTTGCTGGTGCTCCGGTGGATTGGGCAACGCGCGTATTTGCCTTTCTCACACCCGCAGAGATGATCGGATTGAGTTTCGATGTATCTGGAATTATTAGTGGAGTGCTCCCTGCAGATATTCAGCTGGGTTCCGTTCTCACCTATCATGGTGGAATTACTGGCTTGCCAAATTCAGTAATTTCCCCTTTCCCCAGCGGAGTTGCAATTGCATCATTCATTAGCGGAGGCTCGATCCTGGAACCTACCTGTGCAACTTTAAACGCATGGGTAGCTGGATTTTGTACGACAGCTGGGATCGGCGCGGGGTGGGGAGTCGTAGTGCTCGACTTATCTCAACCAATTTGCACATCTTATTGCGTAGATTTGATATCTATAGCGCCTGCGCCTCCTACTACATATGCAATTGGAGCCACCGGACCTGGTGGTGGAATTGTTTTCTATGTTTCGCCAACCCCCTTTACAGAAACCGGTGCTCCATGCGCGAATTCTTGTCACTACTTAGAAGCAGCACCTACCTCAGGCCCAAATGCATGGACGGAAATCTCAAGGGGTTGGTCTGGAAATGGACTAAGTCTTATCGGCACAACCTCTACTGTTTTTGGATCTGGTTATTCAAATACTCAAACGCTAATCCATCAACTTGGTGCAGCGAGTGACGGCGCCGCATTTTTGGCGCAGGCGTATTCAGGCCCTTCGGCTTTAAATGATTGGTTTCTTCCTTCGAAGGATGAACTCAACGAACTATATTTGCAGCAAATAAATGTTGGAGGTTGGTCGTTCCAAACTCATTGGTCCTCCTCTGAGTACGACCAGTACAGTGCTTGGACCCAGCTGATTACTATTGGTCTACAGATTCATGATGGCAAGCTAATCACTTATGCCGTCCGGCCAATTCGAGCTTTCTAGTACTACATCTGCGTACCCATTCACCTGTTAAATTCTTAATTTCGCGGGTGAATAGGCACGTCTTTGATAACGATTTTCGCAATTAAGACCAGTCTTGTGCTCCGAATACCTTAAGAATCTGAGCGAGCAATCCTTAGCTAGGAAATGAGTGTGTTCGCAAAAATCTGCCATGCGAGCAAGGACTTCGCGATTAAAGAGAGGGTGATGTAAGTCCTTTCTCCGCGAAGGTAATCGCTCCACTTTCCAACTTTTTTGTATTGCAACCATTGCACTATTGCGAATGAATTGAACAAGACAAAGATTGTAAAAACTATTCCATAGACAAAGCCCGGTGCAGAATGCCCACTGTGGCCGCCAATCCCAAAAAGGTAGAAGAAGAGCGCGATCCATGGAACTGCGCCGGCAATACATCCAAAAATAAATGGAATCCATCCACCATTTCCTGGATTCTCATACTTCTCTTGAAGCCATCCAAAAAGAATCATTGAAGCATTCACGCCAAATAAGGCAATGAGCGCGGCAAGTTCAGTTACGCCAAGGATTTGTGCGATGAGAACAATCATTACAGATGAGCTAATTGCGTACTCAACCCATCGGAAATAGTTTCGCTGCGCAGAAAGTCCGGCGCTATAACGAGGGAAAAACTTGGGGCTTGCCACAATGAAATGTGCCAGAGCAGATAACCCAAGGAATACGGCCACAGTTAGTCCGACAGGCGTTTTTAGGAGAACGACTGGTGCGTCAAAAGTCGTCCCTGGAGGACCTGACATATATGTGGCAGTGATTGGGAGAGTAAAATTATTACTCAAGAGCAGCACAACAATCATTTGACCAAGATGAAGAAGCCCAGCCAAAATGTTTGCTTTACGAAGGCTTGCAGGCGTAATTTGATTTCTCATAGCTAGAGGCTACTCTAATTTTTCGGTCTGCTAAAGGGACTTTATTTACTTCAGCTTCAGGTAGAAACAATGCATGGTTGTAAAGCCTAATTGGGGTACACGCAATCAAGTTTTGCGAAAAACTTAAGAAATCGGAATAACGATTTCGTTGTACTGCAAGATTCCAGGTTTAAATGGCGGATCAAAGCGACAAATGCGCGTTTCTTGCGAGAGCGATATATTGTTTTTTTGAGCTGATAAGCGAAGTCGCTTCTCTTCTTTTTCACTTAGTCGTTTGTTCGCTCGCCCTCGGAAGGCCGAAGATGCGCAGGTTTGAGCTGGAAGTTCGTGTAACTCA
>CAILYP010000137.1:0-4001 GCA_903838475.1 uncultured Actinomycetes bacterium
ATGCATAAATTTGTCCGTGAGGATGGGGGAGCGTTACACCCACTTCAATGCCGCGATTTTCAAAAGGAAAAACTTGGACGATATCTGGGTATTGTGAAATCTCTTTAGTGCGGTCTATCCAAGCGCTCATAACTAAGCGAATTTGTTCTTGTGAAAGTTTGCCGAAACTTGAATCATGTTCACTCGTGAAGACAATAACTTCACATTTTCCGACTCCAGCCGGCGATGATGTGGCGGGTCCCTGAAGTGCTGGTAATTGCCAACCCTCTGGACCACTGTTAAGAGAAGGATTCTTATTGTCAAAAACAACGACCGAATAAGTGGAATCAGGAATTTCGGTAAGCAATTCTGATGTGGTGGGACAGATGGGGCAAAGTTCCTTAGGTGGCAAAAAGGCTCTGTGTTGGCGATGACTTGCAACAACAACCCATTCATTGACGAGTGGATCTAAGCGAAGCTCTCCGACACCCGCTGGCGCTTCGACGGCTCGTTGGTCACTCGCTATCCGAGAAATCTTGGAGTCATCGTAGTAGCGGATGGTTCGGCCATCATTCATTTGTAAATCCGAACGAAATACCGCTGACTTTGATTTGTTCATAGTGGGTTAATCGTATCCAACTAAATGCGAATTTGACCTGCGCATGTATCGACAGGTGGTTTCGGAGTTTTTGTTGGAGTTGGGGTCGGCGTGGGAGTCGCACCTTGAACAATCGTAAAAGTTATAGGCAGCTGATTTGCAGCATGAGTACCTGAAATATCCACAAAATTCACAACACCGACATATGAACCGGCAGCCAGTCCTTTGACATTTAATATAAAACGACCAGTCGCTGACCGAGTAACTGTTTGAACTCCCAGCGGCTGTGTCGAATCAGCAGATTGCCAATTAACCGTTCCGGCAACGACAGGAGTGCCATCTGGACGCATGACATCAACCGTTACCTTGAGCGGCGCATTTGTATCACTTGATGTTTGATCAATGATATTCATCGTGGTGGCTTCGTCCACTGGCAACATATCTGTTTCCTCTGGCACCCACCGACGGCTAAGTAATCTATAAAATTGCGATGATGTGCCCGCAAAAACATTGAGATCGACCCTATTTCCAGGAACACCATATTTGCTTGCAATCCCACACGATGTGTATTGCCACATCTGCCAATTTGCCGTGCAGTTGGCATTGGTCCACGCATGCGCGTAGCAGCCGACGTTCTTTTGGTTTGGTTGGGAATCAGCGGGGTTAAGAGAGTAGTGGGCAATCCACAATGGATATTGGCGAAGTTCGGTATCGCGAGTCAAGGTCTGCTCGAGAAAGTTTGCGTAGGAATATAGAAATGGTCGGCGATTAGTTTTTGCGCTCACCATAGCTAGCCATGTTTTTGCCCATAGTGTGACGTTGTTACGATTCATATACCGCGAACATCCACCATTACTAGATGGGCGCACACAGTTGTTCTCTAGATCAAGAGACAGTGGCAGATCTTTGAAGTTGTAACCACCGATTGAAGCAAGCCTCCAAATAACTTTCTGCGCTTGAGCTTGTGCATCCTTAATAATGAACGCTGGGTCGGTGCTATCGGGAAGATATGCGTAGTAATAGAAACCGGTATAGAGGCGAGCGGCCTGCGCGGCGGGGCGATCAATTTTTAAATATTTAAGCGCTTGGGCATCTGCAACATCGTGCGCATCCGCACCCTTGATCATGACAAAGCGCACTCCAGCTGCGTACATCTTTTTAAAATCAATTAATCCGCCAGAGGGATGCTGCCAATACGAGATATCCATCCCATGAATGTGATCACCGGGTCCCTGCGCAACAATTTGGCGAGGCGAGAATGCCACTGCGTTATTTGCAACAAGACTCAAAGAAATTGCAATGACAAGAATTAGCTTCTTCATTCTTCAATTACCTCGAGCTCGATGCCGGTAACTGATTTTATAGCTTCGTGAAGTAAAGCTAAATGCTTTGGATTACGAGCAAGAGTAAAGTCATGCTGGCCGCCAAACTTCTGACTATCCGTAAAGTTAATTACCAGGTGGCTCTCATTTAGCGAAACTAGACGTGCGTCAAAGAAGGCAAGCCAGGCGATTCGATCACGCTCGAGGAGGAAGTCAAGAATCTGATTCCATTGCCCTTTTAGCTCTTCCAGTTCCATGAGGTAATAGTAGAGTCCCGACTATGGCCTATGACTACAAGGATAAAGTAATTCTGATTACTGGCGGAGCCGGTGGAATTGGTTCCCATCTTGCGAGAGATTTCTCGGCGCAAGGCGCGAAAATGGTTTTGCTCGACATTAGTCAAAAGCGCTTAGATGTAGTGGTCTCAGAGCTCAGCGGAAGTGATCATCTTGCAATTTCGCTAGACCTGACCGATAGAGGCGCTATTTCAGATGCAATTTCTCAGGTTAAAAAAAGATATGGACATATTGATGTCCTCATTCCCAATGCCGCAATAACCACGACAGATAGATTTGATGTTCGCTCCATAGAGAGCATCGAGTACGAATTAGATATCAATCTGCGCTCACCACTAGTGATTATTCGAAGCTGTATCGACTTACTGAAGCAATCAAATGATCCACGAATAATTGCGACAGTCTCACTTGGCGGTATTTTTCCACTTGGTGAGACCCCGCTCTACACAACATCAAAGTTTGGCCTTCGTGGTGCGATGCTTTCACTCAGTCTGGATTTAGCGGCCAAGGGAATCAAGGCGGGGTCAGTCATGCCTTCTGCAACTGACACTCCAATGCTTCAACGCGAAGCTGTCGAAGGAGGCAACTCACTTCAATTTATGGATCCGCCACAAAAAACAGCGGATGTCGTCAAAGCGTTCAAGAAGATGTTAGATAAGCCTCGCTTTGAAGTTTACCCAAAACCAAGTGAATCTTGGCTTGTTCGATTTGCAATGTTATTCCCAAGCCAGTTACCTATTCTCATGCCCTTATTTGTCGGCAAAGGTGAACGCGGACATAAGCGGTATTTACGTGAGCTAGAAACTCGGGGGATAGCACGCCAGGTCGACGGTCAGTGGGAATTTATCGAGTGAGAGTCTCGTAGGTACTTTCATCTACTTCTGGCCAATCAAAGCGATCTCGAAGGGTTGCCAAATAATTTAAGTAAGTATCAACTTCGATGTAATTAGTGTGACGAGGGCTATCAATATATTTATGTCCGCCCGCCAAGTCTGGATTATCTTTTTTCTTTAATTCCAAGAGCTCGGCATAATGTTTACCCGTCGCCCTGGCCCGAATATCCATTAATACCATTTGCGCCATGTCATCAAAGCGTCGATAGGCAGCATCAGCAAATTCTGCGTAGCCAATGAAGTACAGGTTTTCATAGTTCCTAGAGAAAATACGTAGGTATAACTGAGGCCTTCCATCTTTCCACTCATCATTTACTTGGTCTAGGTAAGGCACCGAATATTGATATCCAGTCGCAAGAATTATCTGGTCTAGCTCTACTGATGTGCCGTCCTTGAAAATGACTCCAGTTTCAGTAACTTCCTGAATGTCAGGTTTTGCGATCAAATCTCCGTGTCCAAGATGGTAAAGGACTTGGGTATTCATGATTGGATGGCTAGCCAATAAATCATGATCAGGTTTTGGCAGTCCATAGCGGGTTAGATCTCCGACGATAGTGTCAACAAGTTTTGTTACATCACCAGTTATTGAGACGCCCTTTGGTGGCGCGAGTTTGCCGGAAACTAGAGCGTCAGTTGGTAATCCAAATAAATATTTCGGAATGAATCGATATCCCCGGCGTACTGAGAAATAAGCGGTGTCGGCAAATCTGGCTGCATCCGAGGCTATATCAACACCTGAATTTCCAGCTCCCACAATCAGCACCCTTTTGCCCTTGAATTCTTCAGGAGATTGGTAGTCAACTGAATGTGAGATTTTGCCTTTGAACTACTCTTCACCTTGAATGTTTGGACGATTTGGATGCCAGGTAACTCCGGTGGCATTAATCAAGCCGTCGTAAATTTCCTCTTCTCC
>CAILYP010000138.1:0-4341 GCA_903838475.1 uncultured Actinomycetes bacterium
AGGTTCGCGCCATTTTCTGGAAGTAAATGTTCAAGTGAATATCCGCTTACTTGCCGACCAAACTTTCCAAATTCAGTCCGTAGTACTGCAAGATTGTTCGACACAATCTGGGAAAGACCGGGAATTGATTCCATTCCTTTTTCAGCCGTGAACCTGCGAAGACGGCCATCAATAACATCTAGTGAAATTACATTAGTAGCAGTCTTGCCGAATGAAAGTGCATGAGGCCCGCATGCATTGTTTCCTATTAGACCACCCATCGTTGCACGATTTTGGGTTGAGGGATCAGGCCCAAAACGAAGTCCGTGTGGCGCAGCGGCCTTTTGTAGGGAGGAAAGAATCACTCCCGGTTGGACGATGGCAAAACGATTAACGGGATCGACTTCAATTATTTTATTCATATGCACAGAGGTATCAATAATGATTCCAGTGCCAATTGCATTACCTGCAACTGACGTTCCGCCGCCGCGTAGAGTTACAGGAATATTAAATTCTCGGGCGATTGAGATGGTTGTAATGACATCGGTGGCGTCAAGTGGAGTAACAATAAGTTGTGGAAGTACACGATAATTTGATGCATCTGTTGCATATTCAGCTTGTTTTATTTGGGCATCACTAATTTCTCCACGAACTTCACTGCGAAGACGCGCGGTTGCGCTGGTTAATGGTTGTGTTGAGCCCACTGCAACTGACATGTAATTACTTTCCTCCAAAATTATAAAACTCCAGTGACGTTGGTTTCCCAACATCACTGGAGTTTACAGTGCTAGAGAGTTAACTCAGTGATGAGTTACTTCACTCCCCAGAGCTTGAGGTAAATAGCGCGGTATCCTGATGCTGGATCAAAGATGTCGCCCTTTGGTACGTTTGTGTGATCGATCAAACCAGGAGCTGCAACCCACTTGGCAATTGGTGCCTTTGCGAATGTGCTGTTGATCGCGTCAACTAGCTGCCAAGCCTGAAGGTATAGAGGCTCTGCAACTGTTGCCAACTGGTACTTGCTTGTACGAATACGGTTTAGCTCAGCGCTATCTCCGTCACCAGCTGCGATTGCATATGGTGAGCCTGTTGGCTTTACGCCAGCAGATTGAAGAGCTGGAGCTGCGCCGTTTGCGTATGCACCGTTGATACCGAAGAAGTATGTGAAGTTCTTACCGTACTTCTGAAGCATGCTTGCAATGATTGCAGGCATCAACTGTGAAGTTGAAGAAATTGGAGTGTCTTTGATTTCCAAAACCTTGCCGTACTTATCCTTCTTGATTTCTGCAGCAATAGCGTTCGACTTAGCGATCGCAACTTGGTATTGGCTATCTGTGAAGATAACTGCGCCAAACTTTGTTGTTCCTGACTTAGCGATTGCGTATGAAGCAGCTGTACGTGAAACAACTAGTGGATCTGTTGTTACGTTTGTCTTCATTCCAAGGCTTGCACCTGGAGTTGGGCCTGAGTGCCAACCGAATGATGGGATACCTGCAGCTGTAGCAGCAACAACCTGAGCAGCTTGCTCTGTTGCATCTGTTCCGCCGAGGATAAGTGCATCAACCTTGTCAGCAATCGCAGCGTTCATAGCTGTTGTGCGTCCACTTGGTGTTGCCTGTCCATCGTAAACCTTTACTGTCCAGCCAAGGTGGGCTGCAGCTTCTTTAACTCCTGCAAGTACGCCGGTGATTCCGCCGTTTGAAAGATCAGATGCTACGAATGCAATAGTTGCACCCTTCTTCTGTGCCTTTGCACCAACTGCTGGTGGGGTGAACCCAGACTTCGCAGAGAGGCTGTTAGCTACATATGCCTTAGCGGCAGCAACTACATCAGCAGCAGAAGCTTGGTTAGCCACGATTGCACTTGGAATAACTAACGAGAGACCCAAAGTTGCCACGAGGCTGAGTCTTACGAATTTCTTCATGTATGTCCCTTTCTTCGATGTGGGGTTTAGTTTCTGGAGAGCATCGCTGCCCTATTCCTTAACATCCCCATCCGAACCGGAAGTTTTCCCGCTCGGAATCTTTTCTTCTGACTTGTTATTGCGACGTTTGCGACTAGCGATAGAAGCAATCGTGATTGCAGCGACCAATGTGAGGCCGTTAAAGAGTGGTGTTAGGAAGAAGCTTCCTGGGAACATCTGTAGCAAGCCAGAGATTCCAATAACTGCGATAAAGATTCCAACAACAGTACCCAGTGGGTTTACTCGTCCTGGGCGAATTGTTGTGGAACCAATGAACGCCGCAGTTAGGGCTGGTAACAGTAAATCTGGGCCAATATTGCTCTGTACGTTTCCAAGCTGGCGTGCACAAAGAAGATATCCGGCAAGACCAGTAATAACGCCAGATGAAATCATCGCACCATATATATAGCGGCTGCGTTTGATACCCATTAACTCTGCCGCGCGCGGGTTAGCACCAACTGCGTACATGTAGCGGCCAATTGGAAGGTATTCAAGAACGACGAACATTAAAATCGCTAGGACGATTGCCACGATAAATGAGCCCGGGATTCGATCGATTGACCATGTTCCAAAGCTATTGAAGGCTTCAGCGCGCTTGTTCTTAAGGTCAATAACTTGAGTACCACCAGTTACCCAGTACGAAATGGCATAAATAACTTGACCGGTTGCCAAGGTCGCAATGAAGGCATCTACTTGAGCTAGCTCAATGAGCAGTGCATTTATTACACCAACTACTGCGCCACCAATCAAAATCATAACAAGCACTAATCGGTAGTCCAGGCCATCCATCTGCCATACCAGTGCCATAACCTGCCAGAGCCCTACGCCGTAACCAAAGGAAAGGTCAATCTTTCCTACAGCCATTGGCAGAGTTACACCTAAAGCCAGGATGAAAAGCACAGCATTTCCAGAGGAGAGAATTCTAAAATTTTGAAGCGTTGGGAAGGTATTTGGTTTTGAAATCGCAAAAATAATGAAGAGAACGACAATGATTGCAACCATGCCATAAACAGGGACAACACGTCGCAGAAAGCTAGATCCCTTAGGGGCTTCGAGCGCGGTTGAGTTCAGCGAATTCTTACTCATTACTTGGTGCCTCCTGAGGCTGGGGATGGTGCGAGATTTGAAGCAATGGAAATTAAATTATTAAAAGTAATTTCGGCTTTTTCAACAACCGCTACTGGCTCGCCTTGGAAAAATACAACTGCGCGGTTTGCAACACGTACTACTTCTTCCATATCAGTTGAGACAATGATCAATGAAGTTCCTGACTCTGTTACATCGCGGAAGAGGCCATAAATATCTGCCTTTGCGCCGATATCAACACCCATTGTTGGCTCTTCAAGAACCATGAGTTTAAATGAAAGCCCAAACCAACGAGCAAGAATAACTTTCTGTTGGTTACCTCCAGAAAAAGTATCAAGTGATAAATCGGGATCGCGCGGGCGGACGCCAAATTTATCCAGGTGCGGGAATGTTTGAGAGCGCTCATTCTTCAAGCTAATCCCGTTGAATAAACGGCGACCCCATAGAAGTGGGTTAAGAAAGAGATTCTCTTTAACGCTCATTCCGGGAGCAATTGCTTCGGTTTCACGATTAGATGTACTAAAGCCAATGCGTAGGCGAACTGCTTGGTGGACTTTTTTGTAATGAAGTGGTGCACCATTTTGAGAGATTGTTCCTCGGGTGGACGCGAGAACTCCTGCAATCGCTCGTCCAATCTCATCTTGCCCAGCACCGCGAAGGCCACAAAAAGCGATGACTTCACCTTTATATATATCAAGTGTTAGTGGACCGACCGATGGAGTGCCAAAGCCCTGAAGTGAAACTTGAATATCTTTACTTGGTAAACCGAACTCTGTATCTAAAACTTCTTTACCAACAATTAAACTGACTAACTCAGACTTTGGAAGTGATGCTACTTCGCGATCGGCAACCACCACTCCGTTTCGCATGATGACTGTGCGGTCTGCAATTTCATAGACTTCATCCAGGCGGTGAGAGACATAGATAATTCCGACGCCACTCTTCTTTAAATCGCGGAGTACTTCAAATAGCCGCACTACGTCATGAGCTGGCAGTGACGCGGTTGGCTCATCTAGTACAAGAATTTTTGGTTTTTGGATGAGAGCGCGTGCGATTGCAAGCAGACTTCGATCGGTGCGGCTTAATGTAAAAATACGTGCCTCTGGATCGATTCCTCCAGCAACAATTTTCAAAACTTCTCTAGCTTGTTGGTTCATAGCCTTTGGACTAATTAGGCCAAAGCGCTTTGGGTAACCAATAATCTGAGCGATGTTTTCAGCAACAGTCATCCACTCAATGAGTCCAAGGGTTTGGTGGACGAAAGCAATTTCGTGATTTTTTCCATCTAGTTGAATTTTATTTCCATCAATAAG
>CAILYP010000139.1:0-15339 GCA_903838475.1 uncultured Actinomycetes bacterium
ACAAGTGTCATTTCCTTGAACTGAGCCATGAGGTCAGCTTGTGAGAGCTTTGCCATTTTTATATTTCCTTTTCTTTAAAGTTCTTTAATGTTCTGAAAAACTATTCAGCTGGGGTTTCGGTTGCTTCTGCAGCGGGAGCTTCTGTTGTTTCAGCAACAACTTCTGCTTGGGTTTCAACCGACTCTGTTGCTTCAGTCGCAGCTACAGCTGGAACCTCTGCCTCAGCACTATCAGTTGATGGCGTAGACACTTCTACTACCGGAGTAGCTGCAGGTGCGCCTGCTTCCATCTTGATTCGCAATGCGTCGAAAGTACGAGCCGCCTTGGCCATCGTGCCCTTCATTGCGCCAGCAAGCTTGCTCAAGAGAACCTCACGGGACTCAAGATCAGCTAGCTTCATGATTTCTGCAGTTGTTACAGCTTTGCCTTCGAAGATTCCACCTTTAATAATTAGAAGTGGGTTTTCCTTTTGGAAATTCTTCATTGCCTTTGCTGCATCAATAGGATCACCCTTGACGAATGCAAGCGCCGAAGGACCAACGAGTAGATCATCTGAGATGTCTACGCCAGCATTCTTCGCCGCAATCTTTGTAAGTGTGTTCTTTACAACCGAGTACTTAGTTGTTGAACCAAGTGAACGGCGTAGTTCTTTCATTGAGGTCACGGTTAGACCGCGATACTCAGTCAGTAGAGTTGCTGTCGAAGATTTAAAATCTTCGGTTAGTTCAGCTACTGCTGCTGCCTTATCAGGACGAGCCATGTGGCTTCCTTTCATAACGTTTCTGTTTGTGTTGTCACTAAATACCCGCCGAAAATAAAAAATCCTCGGCGCATAAGAGCGCACGAGGCTTTGAGTAAAGCTCATGTGAACCTATGCGGGCCGCTTTCGCGATTAACTCGTTTCGCCTAAGCGAATCAAGACCTGCAGTCTCTGGTGAGGGTTGAAGTCTAAGCCAGGGAGCCCTAAAAGCAAAAATCCGGGCTGCTAGGCAAAGCTAGCGACCCGGATTTAAGCGTTAATTTTTATTGAAGGACTGGTCCACCATCGCGAGCGATTGTGGCATCTACTTGGACTCCAGGTCCCATCGTTGTCGAGATTGTTACCTTCTTGATGTAACGACCTTTAGCCGATGATGGCTTGGCGCGGAAAACTTCTTCGAACGCTGCTGAGTAATTCTCTGCAAGCTGATCGGCAGTGAATGAAACCTTGCCGATGATGAAGTGAAGGTTTGAGTTCTTATCAACACGGAATTCGATCTTTCCGCCCTTGATATCGGTAACTGCCTTAGCAACATCGGTTGTAACAGTTCCGGTCTTTGGGTTAGGCATCAAACCACGAGGTCCAAGAACCTTTCCAAGACGACCGACTTTGCCCATCAATTCTGGAGTCGAGACAACTGCGTCATAATCGAGGCGGCCCTTTGAAACTTCTTCGATAAGTTCATCTGCGCCAACGATATCTGCGCCAGCTGCGCGAGCTTCTTCAGCACGCTCTCCGCCTGCGAATACCAAAACGCGTGCAGTCTTACCAGTTCCGTGAGGCAAGTTAACAGTTGAACGAACCGCTTGATCTGCCTTCTTTGGGTCAACGCCAAGAACCATTGATACTTCAACGGTCGCGTCGTACTTCGTTGTTGATGTCTCCTTCGCAAGCTTTACAGCTTGTGATGGTGAGTAGAGAAGAGCTTGGTCGATCTTCTTCGCTGCTTCGTTATATTTCTTACTGCGCTTCATATCATCCTTCTTTCCGTTAGTTGGTGCAGGTTGTGGTTAGCGGACCAGCGCGGTCCTCCCACAGTTGCTTATTACTTATGTAAATTAAAGACCGTCTACCAATACGCCCATTGAGCGAGCGGTACCAGCGATAATCAAACTTGCTGCAGCAAGATCATTAGCGTTGAGATCGGCCATCTTAATCTTGGCGATTTCTTCAACTTGTGCCTTTGTAAGAGTTGCAACCTTTGTCTTGTGAGGAATTGGTGAACCTTTTTCGATTCCCGCAGCCTTCAAGATCAAACGTGATGCAGGTGGAGTCTTGGTTACAAAAGTAAATGAGCGATCTTCGTAAACAGTGATCTCAACTGGAATGATTTGACCCTTTTGGCTTTCAGTCTCAGCGTTGTAAGCCTTGACGAAGTCCATGATGTTGACACCATGCTGACCAAGCGCTGGACCCACTGGAGGAGCTGGTGTTGCTGCGCCTGCCTGGATCTGCAACTTGATGAGTGCAGTTACCTTCTTCTTTGGAGCCATTTTCTATTCCTCTTTCTAGTGTTCTGAAATTTCTAGTGTTCTGAAAAGTTTCTTACTGTTAAAGCTTCTGGACCTGGTTGAAGTGAAGTTCTACTGGGGTCTCGCGACCGAAGATAGAAACAAGCACCTTGAGTTTGGCCTGTTCAGGCATGATCTCCGAGATTGATGCAGGGAGAGTCGCGAATGGGCCATCCATAACAGTGACTGACTCGCCAATTTCGAAATCGACAACTTTGATATCTGCCTTGCCGCCGTGCTTTGCTGGACGTGGCGAGAGAATATTTTCGACTTCTTCATAACTCAAAGGTGATGGATGGTGTGCGTTTCCAACGAAACCTGTAACTCCAGGAGTGTTACGTACGCAAGACCAAGACTCATCTGTGAGATCCATACGAACAAGGACGTAGCCAGGGAAAACATTGCGTTTTACCTGCTTGCGTACTCCGTTCTTTATTTCAGTAACTTCTTCTTCAGGTACTTCAATCTGAAAAACATAATCTTCCATGTTCAACGATTGAATACGGTTTTGGAGGCTACCTTTTACCTTTTTCTCATAACCAGCGTATGAGTGAACGACATACCAGTCGCCAGGTGCAGTACGAAGTACGCGGCGGAACTCAGCACGCTCTGCATCTTCTTCCTCTTCTTCTTCAGTTAGTTCAGCGCTTTCAACAACATCAGCATCAGCATCAACATCAGAAGCATCAAGATCGACGTCAACAACATCAACAAGCGCGCTTTCGACAGGTGAGTCAACTACCTCTACAACGTCAGGAGTTTCTTCCACGGGAGTTGTAGCGAGCGCAGCTTCGAACGGGTCAACAACGACGCCGCTTGCGACTACCTCTGCGTTACTCAGGTCATCCAAATTATCTAAAGTCATTTTCTATCCAAACACCAGTATGACGATCTTCGTAAGAATGAGATCGAGCAGGGAAACTACGGCAATAATGAAAACTACGAAGACAAGCACCACTGCGGTATAGGTTGAAAGCTGATTGCGCGTTGGCCATACAACTTTCTTTAACTCATAAACAACTTGGCGATAGAAAAGGGCGATGCGACCAAAGAGTCCTAGTGACTCCTGGCTTTCGTGTTCATCATGAACTTGATCAACCACGTTTCTTACCTTTCTTCTATCAATCGTTTAGAAAACCTTTTCAAACTTTTTACCTTTACGTACTTGCAGGGCAGGAGGGACTTGAACCCCCAACCGCCGGTTTTGGAGACCGGAACTCTGGCCAGTTGAGCTACTGCCCTTCAAGCGATTACTCGATTCCCAACTCCGACTACAGGCATGCAAAAGCATGACCTTTCATCAAATCCGAGGATCAGGTGCAAGCGCCAGACCGGGAAGTCTAGGGGGCGGCGACATATAGGTAAAATCCGAGCATGAGCACACCTCCGAAATCCCGCGTATCTGCCCGAATTGCCGCCATCACCGAGTCAGCCACACTGGCGGTAGATGCAAAAGCGAAGTCTCTTAAAGCCGCAGGCAGACCAGTTATTGGTTTCGGAGCAGGCGAGCCTGATTTCCCAACACCTGATTATGTTGTGCAAGCCGCGATTGATGCTGCATCAAAACCTGCAAATCATCGTTACACGCCAACATCTGGACTCCAAGAACTTCGTGATGCAATTGTTGCAAATACAAAACGTGATTCAGGTTATGACATTACTGCTGATCAAGTTCTCGTCACCAATGGTGGCAAGCAAGCCGTTTACCAATCGTTTGCATCTATTATCGATCCAGGTGATGAAGTAATTCTTCCTGCACCGTTTTGGACAACATATCCAGAATGTATCAAATTAGCTGGTGGAAAAGTTGTCGAAGTTTTTGCTGATGAAACTCAAGGTTACTTAGTTTCATTAGAACAACTTGAAGCTGCGCGTACACCAAAAACTAAAGCGCTACTTTTTTGTTCACCATCGAATCCAACCGGCGCTGTGTATTCAGAAGCTGCAGTTAAAGCAATCGGTGAGTGGGCTCTTGAGCATGGCATTTGGATTATTACAGATCAAATTTATGAACACCTTCTCTACGATGGTGCAAAAGCGCCAAGCATTCCCGCTGTTGTTCCTAAAATGGCGGACTACACAATTATTCTTAACGGAGTCGCAAAAACCTATGCAATGACAGGGTGGCGAGTTGGTTGGATGATTGGACCGAAAGATGTCATCAAAGCTGCAACTAATTTACAGTCACACTTATCGTCAAACGTTTCTAACGTTTCACAACGAGCTGCAGTTGCTGCGCTCGCTGGTGGCTTAGGAGCCGTACATGAAATGGGCATTGCTTTTGATCGACGCCGTAAGCTCATCGTAAAAATGCTTAATGACATTCCTGGAGTTTTCTGCCCTACGCCTACCGGCGCTTTCTATGCTTATCCATCAGTAAAAGGAATTCTCGGTAAAGAAATTCGCGGAAAACGGCCCCAAACTTCCGCTGAACTTGCTGCGTTGATTTTGGATGAAGTTGAAGTTGCAATTGTTCCGGGCGAGGCTTTCGGGCCATCTGGTTACTTACGTTTCTCATACGCGCTTAGCGATGAAGATATCGTTGAAGGAATTACCCGAGTTCAAAATCTACTTGGAGAAGCTAAATAGCTTTTAAAAAGAAATACCTACGAACTGAACTTCTGGCTCGAGGGTAATTCCAAAAACTTCGCGAACTTTCTCTCGTGCGGTGCGAGCTAACGTAAGAATATCTTCTGCCGTGGCATTGCCTGAATTAGAGAGCGCAAGGACGTGTAGCTTCGATATAGCTGCGCCACCTTGTGAATCGCCTTTGTGAATACCAGCATTTTCCATTAACCAAGCGGCGGATGTTTTAATCCGACCATCTTCCTGTGGCCAGCGAGGCGCTGCTGCTGGAAGCTTGGCAGCAAGCTCAGCGGTAATTATCGGATTAGTAAAAAATGAACCGGCTGAGGCAACTTCTCCTACAAGCATTCCCTTTTTACTTCGTAATTTTAAAACTGCTTCGCGAACTTTTTTTGTATCTATTCGATCACCAACTGATACACCGAGCTCGCGTGCAAGTTCTTCATACATTACGGGCAATGACTCAACCCCGTTTCGAAGCTGAAAAGTAACGTCTAGAACAACGTAGCGGCCAGCTTCCTTCTTAAATTTTGAAGATCGATACGAAAAATCACAATCTGCTGCGGCAAAAGTTGTAATCACTTTTTTTGAGCGATCATAAACGCGAACTCGAGCAATAACTTCTGAAACTTCATGGCCATATGCACCGATGTTTTGTATTGGTGCGCCACCAACAGTTCCAGGAATTCCACTTAAACTCTCTAAATTAGCTAAACCTTTTTCGAGAGTAAAAAGGACAAATTGATCCCAATCATCGCCAGCACTTACTTGGAGCATTCCCCCGCTGCATGCATCAATTTCATATGAATTACCCGTTGTTTCAACTCGGATTACTGTCCCCTTAAAGCCGGCATCTGAAATTAAAACATTTGACCCTGCGCCCAGAATTAAAATCTCTTCCCCTGCATCATCTGCGGTAGAGATTGCTGCAATCAGGTCTGCCTCATTTTTCGCATGCACAATCTTTGATGCTGGTCCCCCAACATGCAGTGTTGTGTAATCTGAAAGGCTATCCATAGGTTAAGGCTAACGCCGTGGAACCAAGATCTCATTCTTCCCACGGAAGCGATCGAGTATTCGGTCATAAGTCTTCTTCGATTGAGCGTCTCGATATTCTGGTTCTGTGTCGTAATAGCCGTGATGACGAGCTTGCTCAAGGGGCAGATCCATTTGTAAGAGCCGGCCATAGCCCTGTCGAACTCTCAAGGAAAATTCGATATCGGCATTGCGATAGTAAGCAGCTCGAATATTAAATCCGGTTGCGCCAAGAGCGTCTTCGACTTTCATTGCCATGAAATAACTAAAAATGACGTCGACTTCGCCTGGACCAACATCGGTCACACTTCGCCATTCATCTTCGATATTGATGAGACCGCCATGCCAACCTATAACGCTCCATACATCTTCTTTAAATTTTTCAACAACTGGCGATATCGGATCACCGGTAAAAATCGTTGAAGGATCCATAATCACCATGATGGGTGAGGGGGAAAATTTTAAAAGCGTATTTGCAGCTTCGCCCCAGCCTGCGCCGCCCTGAATATGAATCACGATTGTACGATCATCGCTCTCGTTTGCCAGAGGCGCTACATCAATCTCGCCAAGCGCAAGAATCGCGATACACGTATGTGCAGGAGCAAATTTCTTTATGGCTTGAATCGATTTTGCAGCATCTTCAGTAAATCCATCAACAATAAGGCCGCATGTAACTGGATAGGTGAATTTAGAGATTCGGCGTAAATCTCCGATTCGCGCAACCGTGAGGTAGTTCTTGGTTGAACTCATAATAAAAAGGTGGCCTTGGCCATTCCTAGAACTTTAACGTCGTTACACATAGCAGTGAGATCTATTTTTACAATTTCGCCCTCAATGGCTGAGACTTTGGCGCTAAGAATTAGCTCAACTTCTTGATTGGCGGGAACGACGACTGGTTTTGTAAACCTGGCAGAGAAATCTCGAACCTTCTGACTTCCTCCTGCAACAATGCTCACGTAGCGACCAGCTAGCGCCATAGTGAACATGCCGTGGGCAATAACATTTTCTAAACCTACCGACTTTGCAAAAGCTTCATCCTGGTGAATCGGATTTTGATCCCCGCTGGCATTTGCATACTCAACTAACTTGGCGCGATTTATAAAAAATGATTGGGGAGTAAGTTCATCGCCAACTGTGAAACTCATGCTCGAACCACCAAAGTTGACCAGGAAGAAATCACGAGCTCTTCTCCTGAATAAAGGTCTGAACGCACTGTCACAATTTCATTCCCAGCTAGCAAGCGAGCAGATTCAATAGTCGATGAGCATGTGATTTCATCTCCCGCTATTAACGGGCGCAAAATTTCAAAACGTTGGTCGCCGTGAACGACTCGAGTCCAATCCAGTCCAGATTCTTGAAGCAGAGTTTGAGATTCTGTCAGGGATATAGAAATTGAATAGGTAGGGGGCGCAACGGAAATATTTGGTTCGCCAATAGCGAGCGCAAAAGAGTTAATAGAATCCTGAGTGATACTTACTGTGTTGGCACCCTTGTAGGTGCGCCCGACAACGTCGGGATTAAGCATCTGCTTTAGCGAGTCTCGCGATGAAGCGTTGAAGACTTGCAACGTGGGCAGAACTTCTTCAACTCAAGACGATCTGGATCGTTACGACGGTTCTTCTTGGTGATGTAGTTACGCTCTTTGCAATCAACGCAGGCCATAGTGATCTTTGGGCGGACGTCCGCGCTCTTACTTGCCATTTGCTGAGCTCCCTTTAACTACGTGTTGCTGATTTACTCAAATCAAGAGCTGAAGATTACTTCACCCTCTGACTTTAGGAAAATTAAGAAAAACTGCGGAAAATCTGAGCGCATTTCACGCTCAGATTACCTTTTTCTACTTGTCCTACTTGCCTTACTTGCCCTACTTGTCTTGCCTTTGTAGCGGAGGCGGGATTTGAACCCACGACACAGCGATTATGAGCCGCTTGCTCTACCAAGCTGAGCTACCCCGCCGAGCCCCCAATCGGAATCGAACCGATGACCTTTTCCTTACCATGGAAACACTCTACCGACTGAGCTATGGGGGCGAAAAGACTTGGGCGAGCGTACAACGGGAGCAGGCCTCTGGTGAAATCAGAGAGATTTCCACGCTGATTTCACACTGCCAAATGCCCATATATGGAGAGCGGGCGCACAAAGGCAAATTAGACTTTTCCTACTTTGCACAAGATCATCATGACGCTCAAGAAGAAAATCGCTCTGGTTGGCATACTCGCTCTTACCGTAGGCGCGATGGCACTTGGCGTGCAGCAACTCGCATCGATTTACGACGATAAAGATATTTTACTTCCTCCCCTTCCGCGTCACGCCGATACCGCATTTCAACCAAAATTAACTTTTTCAGAATCACTCAAAAAAGAATTCCCTGTGGATGCGCACGTGTTACAAAAATCTGGTTGCATGCCGCAACAAAGAAATTGGATCACAAAAGAAAATAGCAATACTGGAAGCGCAATGAACGCAAAGATTTGGCATAACCTCCATCTCTTCCTTCCAAGTGGCAGTGTTCTTTGGACAAACCAATCTTCGGTCACTTGTGGAGCGGTGATTAAAGTCCATGCATCGTTACACGGCGGCACCGCAGGTGATAACAGCCCTCGCGAAATAAAAGTGATGCGAATCGGAGATTATGCTGGCTCAGGTGCCCGCGAGGTGTGGAGTTCTGGTCCCCTCAAATTAAAGAGATATAACGTGCCAAGTGTTCGTACGCTAACGCGTATGGTAGAAACTAAATGGCCAGTCACTACGAAGTTCACAATTGGATCAAATTGGATTCCAGGCTTATATATTGTTGCGTCGGTAAATATGAAGGGCAATATCGAGAATATTGCGCCATTAATTATTAAAAGTCGCCTTGGGTCATCAAAATTATTACTTGTGCATTCAACAATTACTTGGGCTGCCTACAACACTTTTGGTGGCCGCTCGGCTTACACCGGCCCCTTAAATCCAGCCCTCGAACGAAGCCGAGTTGTATCAATGGACCGTCCCCTTTTGGGAAGTGGCATCAACCATGTCGACCGTGATGCAATTGCTTTAGTCCAATTTCTGGAACAAAAAGGGATTGAAGTTGATCAGATTGCCGATACAGATTTAGATCGCAATCCTTCTATTTTGACTCATTACAGCGGCGTCATCTTTAGTGGTCATGCGGAATATATGACGAATAGGATTTTTATCAGTATTTTGGCAGCACGTAATAATGGAATTAACTTAGCTTTTCTGGGTTCAAACACTGCGTATTGGCAAGTTCGATTGGATTCATCCCCAAGTGGTTCTGATCGCCGTATTGCTATTTATCGTGATCCAGAGACTGACCCGAAGACGAGCCCATCTCAAATTTCGGTTCAATTTGATAATCCGCGAATCAACTTAATGCCCTCACTCATGACGGGTGAGCGAACATCAGGCGTGCATGTCTTTGGCACAATGAAGGTGGCCTCGAAGCCTAGTTGGCTAAATATTCCTTCAAGCGCAGTTCTTACTGGCTGGTCATCCAATACAGAAATAGATTCATCATTGGCAGATAAATATTCACCTCCAAATCCACACATAATCTTTTCTGGAAAATTTAGCTTAACCCGGTTGGCTAGATCAAAGCTTGGCCCAACGGCTGGTATTTCAACTCGCAACTATTTAGCGCAAACAAAATGGTTTACTACGCCGTCTGGCTCTGCAGTATTCGTGGCGGGTGTTAATTATTGGGCTTGTGAGCTTTCAACAACATGCATGGAAGGAAACGTTCCCGCACAAACTCGTGGAGTTTTACAGAGCGTTACCGAGCAAGTCCTACATTTGTGGCAAACAAAGGCTGTTGGAAAAACCTTACACTGATTTCTAGCCAGCTAGTAAAACGCCAAAGTAGGTAGCAGAAATTGCAGTAAGACCACTGATTGCGCCCCAAAGTGCCATTCCTTTAGCTGTTGTTGCACGAGCGTGAAGATACGCAGCGACACCAGATAACAAAACCACCACCATTTTGACACCCAGAACTGCATTGTAATTAGATGGAATATCTTTGGAGAGTGTCGCCATATTCCATGCGCCGGTGAAAATAAGTAGCGCAAATGCTGGCCAAGCAATTTTATTGAATTGCTTTGCAACTAACTTAGGGAGCGCAGCGTCTTTTGCTTTAAGAACGGGAACAAGCGCAGCAAATACAAGTTGCCCACCGACCCAAACCGTCGCACCAATGACGTGTAAAAAGATGCGGATACTGTCAGAAGCCGAGGCGAGCTGAGCGCTCATATGGAGTGTATTCATTTCACTACTTTAGTCGAAAATTGGTGATAACCAGTGCAGTCACTGTTTAAGAAGTGCTCGTGAGGTCGCAATTTCTAAAATAACTAACGCTGCAAGACGAACTGTGCGCCCATCTTCTGAGTCGATTGATGCATCTACCTCCGTGATATCGACCATCCGTACTCGAGGATCTGAGGTTATTAATGCGACGAGCTGGCATAATTCATCAGCGCTTAAACCACCAGGTACTGCTGCTGGGCAAGCAGGAACGACGCTCCTGTCGCAGACATCCATATCTATATCTAAGTAAATAGCTCGATGGTTATCTCCGGCAATTGCAACAGCTGTCGACGCAATCTCTTGCAGGGTTTCAACTCGAAACCGAGAGCGATCAATAACATGAATTCCATAATCCCGCACTCGCTCTGCATAAAATTTCGAATTCGCGTAATCGCTAATACCAATTTGTACTATCTGTTCGCCGCGCAATCCAGCTTCTATAAGTTGTCGAATTGGTGATCCATTAGAAATTCCATCACGAACATCATGATGAGCATCAAGAGTTATTAATCCAACTTTATCAATTCCGCCAACCGCCTTGGCTAAACCCATCACGCCAGAGAATGTAATTGAGTTATCTCCGCCGAGTGCGATTAAGAAATTGGTTTTAAAAATTGACTGCTCGATCTCATATTCTGTATTTCGTTGATTCTCAGGATCAGCAACATCGCCAAAATCTGCGCCATTTAAATGGTCTGAGAAATCAATATGACACGTTTGACTCCACGTGGAATAACGCTGAAGTGCCTTACGGATAGCTTTTGGAGTTTTATGCGCTTCATTAGGGGTGATTGCACTTTCATGTGCACCAACTCCGATAATTGCAATATCAACTTCGCCTTCAGGAGTTGTAGAAAACCACGCACCGGCTCGCGGCCACTGAGGATCGTGATGCAACGCCATGGCATATTCCCCTATCCATAAGCCCTGTAATTGACTAATCTAGAACCTCATCTTAGCCAAATTAGCTAAATTAAGTAGGAGAGCAATGTCTTCAGAAGTTATCGTAGGAATACATGGCTTATCCGCTTCTGAGGTAATTGCGATCGCACGCGAGAACGCTCACATTGCGATTTCCCAAGCAGCACTAGATGCGATGAGTACCTCGCGCAAAATTGTTGATGATTTAGCTGCCTCTGAAGTTCCTGCTTATGGAATCTCTACAGGATTTGGCGCGCTGGCGAAAAAACATATTGATCCACAAATGCGAGCTCAACTTCAAAAGTCTTTGATTCGCTCACACGCTGCGGGTTCAGGTGCACCTGTTGAGGATGAAGTAGTTCGAGCGATGATGTCACTTCGCTTAGCGACGATGTGTAGTGGATTTACTGGTGTGCGACCCGTAACTGCACAAACATATGCAGACTTACTTAATGCTCATCTAACGCCCGTTGTTCGAGAATTTGGTTCACTGGGATGCTCAGGAGATCTTGCTCCGCTTTCAACATGCGCACTTGCCCTTATGGGTGAAGGTGATGTTCGCCGTAAAGATGGAAGTGTTGTTAATGCTGCTACGGCAATGCGCGAGGCTGGGATAACTCCCATCGAGCTAACTTCAAAAGAAGGCTTAGCGCTAATTAATGGTACCGATGGAATGACAGGCATGTTGGTGATGGCACTAGATGATGCCACTGCTCTGCTAAAAACGGTTGATATAACTGCCGCAATGAGTATCGAAGCGCTGTTAGGTACAGATAAAGTCTTTGCAGAAAATCTACACAGCATTCGACCTCATCCTGGTCAGAGTGATTCAGCTAAAAATATTCGAGAAATTCTTAGTACATCACCACTTATTAAATCCCATGCTGGCAAGGAAGATGATCGAGTACAAGATGCTTATTCATTACGTTGTGCCCCACAGGTTGCAGGCGGTGCTAGAGACACAGTGACTCACGCCTCGTCGGTCGCACAGCGAGAACTTCGTAGTGTTATCGATAATCCCATTGTTCTGCCGGATGGAGAAGTCCGAAGCAATGGCAATTTTCATGGAGCACCAATCGCCTACGTTTTAGATTTTGTTGCAATAACTCTTGCAGATGTTGCTTCAATGTCTGAGCGACGCACAGATCGCATGCTAGATGAACATAGATCCTATGGACTCCCTCCGTTTTTGGCTGATAATCCCGGCGTAGATAGTGGAATGATGATTGCGCAATACACGCAAGCAGGACTGGTTTCGGAGATGAAACGGCTGGCTGTTCCTGCATCAGTAGATTCAATTCCATCCTCTGCAATGCAAGAAGACCATGTTTCGATGGGATGGCATGCTGCGCGCAAATTACGTAAAAGTATTGATGCGCTGGCACGTGTTATTGCAATTGAATTAATGGTTTCTGGCCGCGCAATTGATTTCCGCGCTCCACTAAAGCCTTCTCCTGGAACAGGAGCTGCGCTGCGTACCTTGCGAACAAAAGTTGAAGGTCCTGGCACAGATCGTTGGCTTACACCTGAAATCGAAGCATCTTATGATCTAGTGATTTCACGAAAGATATTGCAATCAGTTGAAAAAGAAATAGGAGTCCTTGCATGACACTTCCAGGCGCACGCCCAGTTAGAGCTGCACGCGGGACCAAGCTTTCAACTCTTGGTTGGCAACAAGAAGGCGCACTTCGTATGTTGCAAAACAATCTTGATCCAGAGGTAGCTGAACGCCCCGATGATCTTGTGGTCTATGGTGGTACAGGAAAAGCAGCACGTGATTGGAAATCTTTCGATTCCCTCGTTCGCACACTTACAACTCTTAAAAACGATGAAACGATGCTGGTTCAAAGTGGACGTCCTGTCGGAGTCTTTCGCACGCATGAGTGGGCGCCACGCGTATTGATTGCGAACTCTAATCTTGTCGGAGATTGGGCGAACTGGCCAGAATTTCGGCGCTTAGAACATCTCGGGCTAACAATGTATGGCCAGATGACTGCTGGATCATGGATCTATATTGGTACCCAAGGAATTTTACAAGGTACGTACGAAACTTTTGCTGCAGTTGCTAACAAGAAATTTGGTGGAACACTCGCAGGAACCTTAACTCTTACAGGTGGTGTGGGAGGCATGGGTGGCGCCCAACCTCTTGCTGTCACGATGAATGATGGAGTGTGTATCTGCGTTGATGTTGACCACACTCGATTACAGCGCCGAGTTGATCACCGCTACCTCGATTTATGGACTGATAATTGGGATGAAGCAATTGAACTAGCCCTCACTGCAAAACGCGAGCGCAGACCTTTAAGCGTTGGCCTTAAAGGAAATGCTGCTGAAGTTTTCCCTGAGTTCTTACGACGCGGAATTGCAATCGATATCGTTACGGATCAAACATCTGCGCATGATCCACTCTCATATCTTCCAATCGGAGTTTCTGTTGAAGATTGGCAGAAATTTGCACAAGATGATCCAGTTGAATTTACTCGCAGGGCGCGTGAATCCATGACGACGCAAGTCGAAGCAATGGTTGGTTTCATGGATGCTGGCGCTGAAGTTTTTGATTACGGTAATTCAATTCGCGGGGAGGCGATGCTCCATGGGTATCCACGCGCATTTGATTTCCCTGGCTTTGTGCCAGCTTATATACGTCCACTCTTTAGTGAGGGTAAAGGCCCTTTCCGTTGGGCAGCTCTCTCTGGAAATCCAAAAGATATTGCCCGGACTGATAAAGAAATTTTGAAGCTATTTCCTCACAACGAACCACTTCACCGCTGGATTGCAAAGGCATCTGAAAAAGTTGCATTCCAGGGGTTGCCTGCGCGTATCTGCTGGTTAGGTTACGGCGAGCGCGATAAGGCAGGCGAGCTTTTCAATCATCTTGTGAAGAAAGGCAAAGTCGATGCACCAATAGCCATCGGCCGAGATCATTTAGATTGTGGATCCGTTGCATCGCCATACCGCGAAACTGAAGCAATGAAAGATGGGTCGGATGCAATTGCGGATTGGCCACTGCTAAACGCACTTATTAATACTGCATCGGGTGCGTCATGGGTCTCTATTCACCATGGCGGTGGCGTTGGTATTGGGCGATCAATACACGCTGGGCAAGTATGTATTGCAGATGGAACAAAATTAGCGGGTAAGAAGCTCAATAGAGTTCTGACGAATGACCCTGGAATGGGTGTCATACGACATGTCGATGCCGGTTATAAAATTGCTGAAAAAGTTGCGGAGGAACGTAAGGTCCGGATTCCAATGCGCGAGGACGCATGAGTTCAACCCTTATTACAAATATTGGTCAGTTAGTCACCAACGACCTCGAGCTTGGAACGCTCTCCAACGCTGCGCTCATTTACACCGACGGAAAAGTGAGCTGGGTAGGTACAAAAAACACCGCACCACCAGCGGATGAACGAATCGATGCAGATGGAGCCAGTGTTATTCCTGGCTTTGTTGACTCACATACTCACGCTATTTTTGCTGGAGATCGCTTAAATGATTTTCTAGCTCGAATGAATGGCACCAGCTACGCCGCAGGCGGAATTAAAACAACTGTTGAGGCTACCCGTGCCGCATCCGATGAGGAACTGCGTAATCATGTTGAGAACGTCATCACCGAATTTACAGAACATGGAATAACGACTTTTGAAATCAAAAGTGGGTATGGTTTGGATGTACAGACTGAATCACGTCTACTTCGCATCGCAAAAGAATTTACTGATGAGACAACGTTCCTTGGCGCTCACGTAGTTCCAGCCGAATATATAAATAATCGCCGAAGTTATATAGACCTCGTTAAAGGCGCGATGTTGGATGCTGCAGCACCATTTTCTAAATGGATTGACGTTTTCTGCGATAGCGGTGCTTTTACACCTGATGAAGCCCGTGAAATTCTAAGCGCAGGAACTTCTAAAGGCCTCCTTGGACGCCTTCATGGAAATCAGCTCGGAGATACTGGCGGAATAGAGTTAGCGGTAGAAATGAAACTAGCATCAGTTGATCACTGCACCTATGCAACTGATAATCAGTTGGAACTCCTTGGCGCATCCCAGACTGTCGCGACCTTACTTCCTGGGGCAGAATTTTCAACTCGCTCCCCCTATCCCGATGAGCGAAGATATTTTGCAAAGGGAGTTAATGATGCAATCGCGACAGATTGCACACCAGGTTCCTCCTACATCGCAACGATGCCTTTTATTATAGCCATTGCCGTGAGGGATATGT
>CAILYP010000140.1:0-4620 GCA_903838475.1 uncultured Actinomycetes bacterium
ACCTGTTTGCTATCCCCGCCCCAAACTCATTAACTTCGCAATAGAAGTGGCTTTAACGCGTGGTTTGCCGTGCACTTCGCCAGCTTTTACTTCGGCGGCATTGATACGGGTCCAGAAAGCCTGATCAACAATTTCGTGGTCTGGCTTCAATAATTCACGAATATCACTTGTTGATTTTGGAGTTTTCAAATCTTCAATCAATAGTTTTACTACATCAGCCGCATCGCTCTTGTTGGTACCGATTACACCTGAAGGTCCACGCTTGGCCCAGCCCACGGTATAAATGTTGGTTGCTAGAACTCGGCCGTCCTCATTCTTTATCTTTCCTTTTTCGAAAGGAATGCCTGAAATTGGAAGTGATTCATAGCCAATGGCAGTAATAACCAAGTCGCATGAAATTGTCTTTTCCCCTTCGGGAGTTTTCACAACAATTGCTTCAACTTTGCCATTGCCTGTTATCACTTGTGGCACATGCTCGAATAAAAATTCCATCGATTTCTCGTTGCCAGATTTTTGGCTCTCTGCAACTAGGCGCATTGCTTCTAAATTACTTGCAACATGTTTTTCAACTTCGCCAGCACGTTCGGCTCGGGTCTGAGCCAAATCAATTGCATCGGGATTTATGTAAACATCCGTGTGCTCAAGTTTTGGAAGTTCGCGAAGTTCTGGCGCCGTGAAAGCGGCGAATTCGGCCCCGCGCCTTGCCAAGACATAAACCTTTTTAATTTCACTCTTATGTAATTGTGCAAGAGCGTGATCTGCGGTGTCAGTGTCATCTAATTCGCCAGCTTCAATTGCCAACATGCGAGCGCAATCCATCGAAACGTTTCCAGCACCAATTACAACTGCAACTTTGCCTGATAGATCAACTTTAAAATCTGCATAATCCGGATGTCCGTTATACCAAGGCACAAAATCAGCGGCCGAGATTGAATTACTTAAATCTTCACCCGGAATGCCAAGTTTTTTCCCGATGTGGCTGCCGGTGCACATAACAACAGCGTCATATCTATCTTTTAGGTCTTCGATAGTTATATCGGTGCCGAGTTCGACATTTGCAAAAAGATTAAAATTTAACTCAGCCGCGACCTTTTCAAAGACCTTTGCGACGGTCTTTATCTTTGGATGGTCTGGGGCAACGCCACTGCGTACCAAGCCCCAAGGGGTTGGCAAACGTTCGATCATGTCTACCTGGAAAGTTAAATCTTCGGTTTGGGAATTCTGAAGAGCTTGCGCAGTGAAATAACCTGCGGGGCCAGCGCCAACAATTGCAATCTTGAATTGTGGCATTGGGCTCCTAACTCGCGTATATCTCTAGTTTACAGGGCAATTAATTCGTTCAACTACCTTTAACTAAATCTAATTCGCAAGGAAACCGCCATCGACTGGCATTACTACCCCCGTGATGTAATCCGAGGCTGGAGAGGAGAGGAAGAGAGCCGCACCAGTCAAATCACTTGGCTGACCCCAATGACCTAGTGGAATCCGCAAAGTTATTGAAGCAAAGCGATCTGCATCATTTTGGACAACTTTATTAATATCTGTCTTAATAAAACCTGGCGCAATTGCATTCACACGAACACCGAGTGGTGCTAACTCGTTTGAAATCCCCTTTGTTAATCCTGCGATCGCTGTTTTAGCAGCGGTGTAACTAATTACATTCTGGCCACCCAAAAAAGTCCACATAGAGCCTATGAAAATGATTTTTCCATAGCCTCTTTCTACCATCTGCTTACTCACAGCTCTAGTAATTAGAAATGGGGCGGTTAGATCAACTTCTATAGTTTCATCCCAGTGCTCGTTGCTATGTTCTAGAAAATTAGCCCGATTCACCAACCCGGAATTGTTGACGAGTATGTCAATTCGCTGCTTTTCAAGTTTTTTACACACTTCAACGGTTTGTTCACGATTCTTGAAATCACATTTGTGACTAGAAAATTTTCGACCAAATCCTGTTACAGCTCGCTCAATTTCGCTTCCTGGCTCGATCCCAGAACTAATTGTGATGATGTCAGCACCGTGTTCAGCCAAGCCACTTGCAATTGCAAAACCGATGCCAGTTCTTGCGCCAGTCACCAAGGCTGTTTTTCCAGTTAAGTCAAAATAGTTGCTAGTCATTTATCTCCAACTTCATCTCTGGGTGAATAGAGTTATCCATACAACGCAACCGTTTGCGCACCTTACTTAATCGAGCGGAGACGAGGAGATTTGAACTCCTGAAGGGTTTAACCCCTTACCTCGTTAGCAGTGAGGCGCACTCGACCGGGCTATGCGACGTCTCCAAGTGGTAGGTGCAGTTTACCTCCTCAAAGCCACTCGTCTAATCGCATGAGATGAGAGGGTTGATAGCGATTCCCTTTAAAACAGGGCAAAAGCGCTAGAGCTTTATGCTTCTAGTTGCCAGTGAAACTGTTCTGGCGACGGTTTGTGCATTTCGCTCGTCACTACCATATGTCCAAAAATCTGCTTCTTCTTGGGTGTGACCGTGATGTAAGTGACGGATAATTAGACGTTCCAACCTAACTTTCTCTTCTGGAGCCAAGTACCAACATTCCGTCAATATTGGAAAAACTCCCGCCCATGGCGGATCTTGTAAGAGTAAGTAATTGCCCTCAGTTAGAACCAATCTGGTTCCTGCTCTTACAACACCTTCAGCGCCATAAGATTCTTCAAACTCTCGGTGAAAGACTGGAAAATAAATATCTTGATCTATATTTTCTTTAACTCGCGTTAGCAAGGCTATAAAACCCAGGGCATCAAACGTATCTGGGGCTCCCTTGCGGTCACGAGAATTATGTTCGTGCAAAATTTTATTACTGAGGTGATATCCATCCATTGGTACTAAAGATGCAATCCCGGGTTCTAGATTCTTCAAAATATGATCGGTGACTGTTGATTTTCCAGCTCCAGGCTTACCAACAATTCCGAGAATGATTCGTCCTGGTTGGGTATCCAGCAAATTCTTAACTTCAGCCAGGATGCCATCCATTGATGTAATGTCAGGTTTCACGAAAGAACCTCAATTCTCATATGCGTAATATATCTGAGCTGCTTTCCCCTGTGTCAACAACTCCGATATCAATATTAAATTCGACCAAAATCTGGCCCATGCGCTTGGACTAGATATTAAATGGTCCAAAGAACTAGAACGAGCCAAGTTAAAGAGTTAGGCTTTCTAGATGAACGATAAGAAGGACGGTACGCGCTCTTACGATGCGCCTAACGCTGATGCACTAGCCGCCTTCATGAAGATTGGATGGGCGCCTTCCCCGCTTGAAGGTGTTACACAATCTCGAGCCTCATCATTTGCTGCAATGCGGCGTAAAGTTCTTTCGAAAACTTATCCAGATATCCGAATGATTATTCCCGCTGGTGTTTTTAAAGTTCGAAGCAATGACACTGACTATCGATTCCGTCCGCTATCTGCCTACGCATATTTGACCGGGATCACTGGCATAGATGCCGTACCAGATTCAGTATTAGTACTGGAACCACTGGCCGATGGTGGCCATGAGGCACTGCTATTCATTCATCCAAGAAGCCCACGCGATAGCGAAGAATTTTATCGAAACGTACGTCATGGCGAATTTTGGATTGGTCGACGAATGACGCTGGAGGAGACTCAAACGAAATTTGGGATAACTGTCCGACATATTTCTACTCTTGCAAGCTTTCTGGGGGTGGAAAAGAAGTCACTAATTATTCGCGGCGAAGATGCTCTGGTTGATTCCAAAGTTGAAGCGCGCAAGAAGAAGGAAGCCGAGTTTGCAACTTTCCTATCAGAAATGCGACTGCTCAAAGATGAGTTTGAAATAGGTGAATTGCAAAACGCAGTAAATTCAACTGCAAGAGGCTTTGCTGACATGATTAAGGTATTTAAAGCTGCCACCGAGGTTCCTAAGGGCGAACGTGTTGTTGAAGCTGCGTTCTTTGGTCGAGCCCGGGTTGAAGGAAATGAATTGGGTTATGACACTATCGCGGCCGCGGGATCACACGCCTGTGTTTTGCACTGGATAAGAAACGATGGCGCTGTTGTGCCCGGTGATCTAATTCTGATTGATGCAGGCATCGAAATGGATTCGCTCTACACGGCAGATATAACGCGTACGTTGCCGATCAATGGAAAATTTAGCGAAGCCCAACGAAAGATTTATATGTTGGTCTATGAAGCACAAAAAGCTGGGTTTGCTGCACTAAAGCCAGGTGCGGCATTTAAAGATATTAATCGGGCGTCACAAGCGGTTTTAGCTAAAGGTCTAGCGGAAATGGGCGTACTCCCTGTATCTGCCGAAGAGTCCATGAAGCCAGACGTTGGTTTGCACAGACGTTGGACAGTGCACGGAGTAAGCCACATGTTAGGTATGGATGTACATGATTGTGCGCAGGCAAGAATTGAAGAATATTCTGATGGCTTACTATAAGCCGGAATGCTTTTGACGGTTGAACCTGGCCTCTATATCCAACCAGATGATGAACTATTTCCACCGGAGTATCGCGGTATTGGTGTTCGAATTGAAGATGACGTTCTAATTACCGAGTCGGGCTACCGAGTTCTGTCAGGCAATATTCCAAGTCATCCTGATGAGGTAGAAGTTTGGATGGCTAACTTAACTCGTTAGC
>CAILYP010000141.1:0-5592 GCA_903838475.1 uncultured Actinomycetes bacterium
CGGCGAATCCCGTTGGTAGATTTCTCACGTTTCCGGTGACTGTAAAGGTTGTAGCTGATGGAATCGAAGCGATTACTTTGTTTCCATTAACTTGGCTATTAGCTGGCGTAGCACCAGAGATAGTGATTGTTTGACCAACACTAAGCCCGGCGGTACTAGTTGTGGTGTATGTCGTAGTACGAGTTCCCGCCACATATGCGATGTTTGAGATCACAAGTGCAGGTGGATTAGCAAAGCCACTAATAGTAACGATAGTACCCGGGCTGAAATTGTTAACAGCTGTGTACGTTATAGCTGTTCCCGAAGCACTTGCCCCAGTAATTGCAATCGCTGCAGGCACTGGCGGTGCTGCGACTGTTACTGCTGGCAAAGTTGCGGTGCTATATACGACTCCTGCTGGTTGATTAACAGCAACTGTTGCAACTCCATCGGCTGGGGCGATATTAGCAACTGCGCGAGCGCCGTTACCATTTCCACCAGCGATTGAAACTGTAGGAGTTCCTGTGTGACCAGCTGCTACGTTCGCAGCTGTTGCTGTTGTGTTCACAGCAATAGATGAGACACCAGTGCTTGAAACTGGAACAGTGAAGTTAGCAAGTGTTGGGAAAACTTCAGCTGTTGTAGTAGTTCCAAGTGCTGCGTCGTATGCAAATTGAGGAGCAACAGGAGACTGTTGGCTCGCCTTGTAATTTGCATGCAGCGCAGTAGTTACTGCGGTGAGATCGAGGGGAGGTACGACCCCACCGACAGCAGCTGAGACCTGAATCTGCATGATTGTGCGTGTATTAGGCGCATAACCTGGCAAAGTTGTTGGAGCTCCGCCACCGACTGTCTGATCTGCATCTCCTGTGTAGTAATCAAAGCGCGGATCGAATCCTGGGAACGGTGCAGGTGCATCGTTGTACAGAATCAGAGTCGAGCCAGCAGGAACTTGAGTAAAGTCCACAAGAACTTCAGCGCGCTGGGCAGGTCCAAGAATCAACGAGTGTTCTTTAACGCTACCAGTGATGATGCTCTGGTTACTTGTTTCAAATCCAACTGGATTAGCAGGAATGATTGCAGGATCAGGCAAGATTCCACCTTCAGATGAAATCTCAACCCAGTCTGGACCGACCTGACGCATATCAGGAACTCCAGCAGGGTGCGAAGAGTTTGTGAGCTGGTTGACTGTAAGACCTTGAGTTCCAGGTGTTCCCGCAGCAGCCTCAACGAGATTGATTTCTCCGGCATCGCCACATGTTGGTGTGGTATCGGTTGCAGCGTTTGTCCACAATGGTCCCGCACAAGTCTTGTCTGCATTACTTGCAGTTGACTTTGCATAGTACAGGCTCAAGTTGAGTGTGCGTTCATTGCTTGAGTTCAAGAACTGGAAGCGATAAACCTTCTGCTCAAATTTAGCAACAGGATACGCAACACCGTTCACAGTCATCACATCGAGGAATGACTCTGGAACCTGTGAAACATTTGGTACTCCAGGATTATCCTTGTATTGATTTGGGTCGCTACAGATTCCTGGCGTTGCCGTTGGCTTACAGAGAGGATTTGGAACTGGCAGATTCATGATGTTTGTAGCAGCAGGCCAGAACCAAGGACCGTAATCCCAACGTCCGGTTGGAGTTGCTCCAGCAGATCCAGAAGCTGTGCTTAAGAATTGCAACGTTCCAGCAATTGTTGAAACAGGAGATGCGCTCAGAGTAATGAGCGTACCGTTCACGCTTACAACAGTTGTACCAAGTGCAACACCTGATCCACGAACAATTAGACCTGGCTTGACCAGCGCATTAGGCGCTGAAATTGTCACTGTCGTAGTTCCAACGGTTCCACCTGAAGCAAACGTTGCCGTAGTGATCAACGAGGAAGAAGGAATAAGAGCTGGGTTTTGGTTTGGTTGATAAACGTGTGGGAACCACAAGTTACCCATTCCGCCCCAAGCAGTCTTATTCCATGTTGGATCTTGAAGCAATAATTGAGTATTGCCTGGAACAAAAGTCTTATCTTGAATGATCAGAACTTTTTCCTGTGCAGCATTTACAGTTGTAGGTGCAGCACTGCTTCTGATACCCGCAGCGACCATTAATTGTCCTTCAAGAGCATCGTGCAAGACATAGCCCGCAACAACACCTGAATACACATTTAAACGTGTTAATCCGTTTGAGTGATCGTGATAGAACATGAGACGAGCTGACTGTTGGTTTGTGTAATAGAACGTCATGCGTCCGACACCAGGATTATTTGTTCCGCCGGCGCACGTTAGTGCTCCAAAACAAGCATCTATAGGTGTGCCAGTAGCATCAAACCACGTATCAGGGACATAACGAGTACTTACGCCCTTAGGGTATTGCTCACTTGCAGATGCAGGAGATGTCCATTGATCCATGGTGCCATCGCTGATCCACGGAGTGACTCCACCGTGCATGTGAATTGTTTCGCGGTTTGTTGAGTAGAAACCACCGCTTGGGCCTGCGCCAGCACCCATGACAGTTGAATCAACTGGGAGGAATAAATCTCCGCCGCACTTGTTGGTTGCGGTAACGACTCCACCATCGGTTGTGCATTGACCTGTACCAGATGGAAGATAGTTATCGAAAGTTACGCGGACTGGAATGTCCTTGTCTGCAACAATTGTTGGTCCAAGGTAGTGGAATGGAGCTAGTGCATCTGTAGTAGTAGTGAATGCACAAACTTGGGCGCCAGTTCCGTTGATAATTGGTGTTGCATCAGGATAAGTAAGTGCTTTTTCTCCTGCTGCGCAAGATGGACCAAAAGAGTTTGGATCGATTTGTACATACATATTTACAGTCGTGTAAGGCAAATCTGGGCTGAACTGCCACTTCGAGCGAATTACGGCAATTTCATAAGCCTTTGATGCAGGAATGTAATGTGGAGTTCCTGGTATGCCAACCGCGTGAACATCTGTAGGAATTGCGGAAGGAATGTCAGGCAGATCCTGTACGAACTTGCGAATACCTTTCTCTGTTCCATATGCACTTCCAAGAACGGATGCAGTGATCGAAGTGATTGCGCCGGTAGCATCAATAACTGGAACACCTTCAGCGCCGTAACCACCGCCACCTATGACAGTGACACGAGTAGTTGCAAGGTCATAACCAAGACCTTGGTTGACGGCGACATAACCAGTTACTTGTCCACCAACAACAGTTGCCGTATAGAAAGCTCCTTGACCGCCACCTTGAATAACAACGCTCACTGGGAGTGGGCTGTTAGCAAAGTTTCCTGTTCCGTAACCAGATATTGGATCTGGTGTACCAAAGTAGTCAGGAGTGGTCGTCGTTGGCGTGTAGGGATCGGCTGTACCGATGTTTCCCCCTACTGCCGCAGCGGCTATTGTAGCCATGCGAGCATTCGCACCCAAAGGAAGCGCGTTTAACTTCGCAGCTTTGGATTGAGTGTTTGCATTAGTCGTCGCTGCTTGTGACACGCCTTGTGTCATAAACAGTGAAGACAAAATAAGTGCAAGTGACACAATCGTCACTTGAACCTTTGCATTAATAGTTTTCATGGTTACTCCAACTCTTCTTACACTTAGTACACTAGGTACTCTTGAAAAAACACGAATGTTCATATGGAGATTTATAACCAACGTCCAGTAACCAAACTGTTCATTGATTGCACAAAAAATTTGAAGTTAGTCAGTGTTGTTGCCCACCACCAGACCAAAAAATTGTCAAGTGGTCACAACTAGTCAATTAATAAATTTTGATGAAAAAATGTTTGACCATTTTGATCCTCTTAGAGGAAATTACTGCCGAGATTTCACGCTGAATTACATGAATGTAATTAGGTCTGGTTAGAAGCCTGGGTTGCGCCTAAGCGACCGTTGCCTTTACCCTTATGCACCGGGTTAACCCCTGTGTATCACCTTAAACAAGGGATACAAGCGACTGAGAAAGGAGCACCATGAGTCATAACGACAACGAATTGGTTGACTCGCTTTCCCTGTCACTTCTCAGTTTGCTTGATTGGCTCAATAGCGAGCCTGGTCTTGATGATATTTCTCGTGGAATTGTTCTCGGTTATTTGCATCAGTACCAACCATCTAAATGTCGCATAGTGCAGTTCAGTAACGACGATTCGCTCACAGTACTTTCTGAGTATGGATATCTAAGCTCTGTTGGCCATGCATCTAAAACACTTACGCCTGCGCAATGGCGTCAATCAACAAATGATTTTTCACGTCTGCTCGGTTGCCAAGATAAGTTCTATTGGAATCGCAATTCTTCAGCTGTAGTAATACCTTTTCGTCCACGCGGGGTTGTATCTGGGGCCCTTTCAATCGGTTTTGATTTACCTCAGCGCAAGACAGATGAGATCGGCGTAATTGCATCTCAAATTGGTCTGGCTGTCGGACTTTATGTAAATCTAACTTCTAAGAAGAGATCAGCTTTAGAACAACCTACATCTGCACAGCAAGAACAGAATGAATACGAAAATATTCGTGAATCCTTTAATGCAACTAGAACAAATATTTCTCGCACTGAAGCATCGCGCGAAAGCAATATGTCAGGAAGACAATTACAAATTCTTGAAGGTTTAATCGAAGGAAAAACAAATTTTGAAATAGCTGCAGATCTTGGATACAGCGTTTCTACAGTGCGTCAAGAGACAATAAAGATTTACCAAGTTCTTAATGTGACGGGTCGTCGTGCTGCTGCGCAGGAAGCTTTGCGCCAAAAAATAATCTAAAATTTGGCTTTAAAAATGGTCATTTTTTTTGACCATTTTGAACATTATATGGTCGAGGATTGACCACCTGGGTACCTGTACTTCTAGTACAAATAGCCTATGAAATCAACAAGTAACTCCTTCCTCGGAAAGCGCTTCGTTCGCATTTCCATTGCTTGCTTGGTTGTGTTGCTCGTTGGTGAAAGTGCTGCGAGTGCTTACCAATATCCAACAAAGCCAAAGCACCGCCAGTTCCGCATTTTCGTTGCAGCTCAGAAAGTTGCAAAAACAAAGTCAAGTAAAATTGTTAAAACCACAGGTGCAAAGCAAGTTCTTTCGGCTAAGTCACTTGTGATGCAAGACCTTGTCAATACAAAGTCTTTAACACTTAACCCAATTCAAAAGCTAAATTTTGCTAATGAAGACACTCGTACCGTAGTTACGGTGACGATCACATCAAATATTTCACCAACAACTGCTGTCGCTGGAAGCGCTGAGTTACCTGGAGTTGGCGGATACAGCATTTCGCCAGTCGGTACAACTTTCTCGACAACGCCTACCTGCTCTTTCTTTACCGCAGCTGGCGCTCCAAGCACCCTAAACTCAGCTACCCCTGCTGGTGACTACCTTGTACGTTGCTCCGGTGCAGTAGTTTCAAACACGGTAGAAGATATTCCTGGCATTGACTCTGTCTATAACATCATTTATGTCGATGTTCCATTTACGCTCACCACGCCTCTGCCAGCACCAAAAGGCGAGCCAACGCCTATCATGATCACACCAACTGTTAGTCCTTCTAGTATCGTCTTTGGACAGGCAGCACCTTCAATTTCATTTACTGCAACTCCTTCAGGTCATTCAAGTGCTCCGACATCCTGCGGGCTTTTCTCAGGTGCAACGCCAGTTACA
>CAILYP010000142.1:0-2515 GCA_903838475.1 uncultured Actinomycetes bacterium
AAATATGCCAAATACAAACGATGCCGACGCTAAAAAATTAGCGGAACTGGGCTACAAGCAGGAATTTGATCGCAAGTGGAGCGGCTTCCATAATTTCGCTATCTCCTTTTCAATTATTTCAATTCTTTCCGGTTGCTTCACAACCTTCGCCCAAGCATGGAATAACGGCGGACCGGTAGCAATCTCAGTTGGCTGGCCAATTATCGCCAGCTTGATCATGATTATCGGACTATGTATGTCTGAATTGGTTTCGGCCATGCCGACCGCCGGTGGAATTTATTACTGGGCGCTAAATCTTGGCAAGCCTGTGCACGGGTGGGTTACCGGATGGCTTAACTTGATTGGCCTAGTAACTGTTACTGCGGGTGTCGATTATGGCTTCGCAAACTTCTTCGTATACACAGGAAATCTTTATACGAAGTCCCTTGATCCAAGCAATCTAAAGCAAATTTTTGCAGTCTTTGCAATCACCCTCCTTATTCATATTGCGATGAATATTTGGGGCGCAAGGATTATTCACCAGTTACAAGGTATCAACGTCTGGATCCACGTTTTTGGTGTTGTGGCGATTATCGGAATTTTGGCCTTCATTCCGGCCAAGCATCAATCAACATCTTGGGTCTTCACTCACCAGATCAATAACAGTGGCTTCTCACATGGTTCCTATTGGATTTATGTTTTGCCACTAGGTTTCTTGCTAACCCAGTACACAATTACCGGCTTTGATGCCTCCGCCCACGTTTCAGAAGAAACTGGTCAAGCATCGAAGGCCGCCGCACAAGGCCTCTGGCGTTCAATTGCTTACTCAGCAGTTGCTGGTTGGATACTTCTTCTTTCCTTCTTGTACGCAGCAACCGATGAAGCTGGTATCACCAAGGCCGGCGGAATATCACAAGCAATTTTCGTTACCGCACTTACAACTGGCTGGGCAAAGATTGTTCTGATAATCACCTGTCTCGGACAATTTTTCTGCGGCATGTCATGTATTACTGCCGGATCTCGCATGCTATTCGCATTCTCGCGTGACCGTGCAGTTCCTGGTCACAAGTACTGGACCAAGCTAGATGGTAATAAGAATCCATCGCACTCAGCATTTGGTCTTGGCCTAGCTGCTCTTATTGTCACAATCCCAGCTATTTGGTCGGCAGTTGCTTTCTATGCCGTCGTATCGATGGCTGTAATCGGCCTCTTCTCATCCTTCGCGATTCCGATCTACTTGCGTTGGAAGAAAGGTTCATCATTTAAGCAGGGAGACTGGAACCTTGGAAATAAATGGAAATGGATGGCGCCAATAGCAGTTATCGAAATAATTGTTGTTTCCATCTACTTCATCATGCCGCTATCACCTGCAGGTGTTTGGTGGAGCAAGGACTTTAAGTTAGTTTCGGCTAACTACGCACCAGTGGCATTCATCGTGGTTCTAGGTGGTGCGATGATTTGGTGGTGGGCATCTGCTCACAAACACTTCAAGGGTGCGGTACGTACTCTCGATTAATATCTGAAAAGATCCTAGAATTAGCCCGCTTGGTACATATCAAGCGGGCTAATTTTTTTGATCTATCAATCAAATTTTTAGGGGAGTGCAAGTGACTAGACGTGTTGAAGGTCGAGTTGCAATTGTTACTGGTGCCGCCTCTGGAATAGGTGAAGCGAGCGCCATCAGACTTGCTGAAGAAGGCGCAATTGTTATCTGCGCAGATGTTAATTTGGAAGGCGCGCTCAAAACAGCCGAACAAATTGTGACTTCAGGCGGAGTTGCTTTGGGCTATGGAATTGATATTTCCGATTCCAAGAAATGCGATGAAATTGTTGCCACGGCGGTATCTAAGTTTGGTGCGGTAGATATTCTGGTCAATAACGCTGGCGTTAACCTGCCTGGTGTTTTCCATGAGGTTACCAATGCCACCATTGAGCGCACGCTTTCGGTCAATGTAATGGGCGCCATGTATCTAACTCGCGCCGCACTTCCACACATGTTGAAAAATTCACGTGGTTCTATCGTAAATATGTCGAGCGTTAATGGTTTGGTCTCCGAGCCATTTTTAAGTGTTTACTCCGCTTCCAAAGGCGCAATCGTGATGTTTACACGTGGCATCGCGCTTGATTATGCAAAATTGGGAATTCGCTGCAATGCAATTTGTCCGGGTTGGGTTGACACGCCGATTAATCATGCTCATGCCAAAATGCTGGGCGGCTTAGATCATGTTTATAAAACTATTGATTCGTTCCAACCAATTGGACGCCCTGGAACTGCCCGTGAGATCGCGCATTTAGTTCTGTTCTTGGCGAGTGATGAATCCTCATTCATGACTGGTTCGATAGTCTCGGCCGACGGTGGAATGACCGCCCAATAGCGTAACTACATAACTAGTTAAGACTAGTTAAGAATTAGTTCACCCCAACTTTGGACGATAGGTTTCCAAGTTCGGATTAGTTCGGCCTCAGCCTTAGCAACCTCAGACTCAACACTGGATTTACCAGATTCAATGAAAGCGTTATCGGCGTTGGCCTCCCA
>CAILYP010000143.1:0-9296 GCA_903838475.1 uncultured Actinomycetes bacterium
ATGGCCGATCGAGCTCCTATCCGGCCCCAATTAGCACCCCCTTTTAAATCTCCTTATTTTGAGCGTAATTGGCGACTAATAATATGGTAACGATTTGATAACGATTGAACTTTTTCCATAAATAACTTGAATAAGGGCCCAAAAAAGTAAACAATGTCTCTGCTCGTAAATCTCTACTAGGAGGAAATATGAAGAAAGTCTTTACGCCTCGCGCAATGACAGCTATTGCTCTCGCTGGTGTCGCAGCCTTGCTATTAACAGCAGGCCCAACATCACAAGCAACAGCAGCTACAAAGAAGGTCGGTGTCTCACTGATCCTTAAGAACCTTACAAACCCATTCTTTATCGCAATGACAAAGGGTGCAAAGGCAAAGGCAAAGTCTCTAGGTATGAACCTAAGCGTTGCTGCTGGTAAGGACGAGACTGATGATGCTGCACAAGTATCAGCAATCGAAAACGCAATTTCGAAGAAAGATGCGGGTATTTTGATTACCCCAATCTCTCCAGGAGTTTATTCTGCAATCACTAAGGCCCGTAAAGCTGGCCTATATGTAATTGCACTTGATACACCAACCGATCCTGCAAGCATCGTTGACATTACATATGCAACTGATAACTGCAAGGCCGGAAATATGATTGGTCAATGGGCTGCTCACAAGTTAAATGGCAAGAAGGCAGTAATTGCTCTTCTTGACATCTTTAACGACAAGAGCGTTACAACCGACTACTGCCGTGATAACGGCTTCCTTGCTGGAATGGGAATTCCACTAAATGATCCAAAGATCATTGGCGATGAAGTTAAGACTGGTAAGTACACAAGTGGCAAGGGTGGCGATTACGAGATCGTAGGAAACGTAGCAACACTCGGAGCTGAAGAAGGTGGACGTACTGGCATGGAAACTCTTCTAGCCAAGAACCCAGACATTAACCTCGTTTACACAATCAACGAGCCTGCTGCTTCTGGTGCAAATGCTGCACTGAAGGCTGCTGGCAAGACAGCACTTATCGTCTCTGTTGACGGTGGACGTGCGGGCGTTGAAAACGTGAAGGCCGGAATCATTGGCGCAACTTCACAGCAATATCCACTACTCATGGCATCACTTGGCGTTCAGTCAATCTTTGACAAGATCACCAAGAAGATCACTCCAAAGCGTTCACCAGGACTTGATTTCTTCAACACTGGCGAAATCTTGATCACTGATGATCCACAGGCAGGCGTTCCATCTAAGCCAACTTCATACGGCCTAGCTAACGCTTGGGGTTAAGAACTAACTTTTCAGCCTAATCGCTGATAGTTAAAGTTTGAAGGGATTGGGGCGGCTAAGAAATTAGTCGCCCTAATCTTAATTATTGGGCTATCTTTGGATAATTAAATAGAATTTCTCCAAAATTTAAAGTGAGGATGAGAATGAGCAATACCGAGATTGGATATGACGCCGCGACAGAATTTTTAGGTCGCACGACAAGGACTCAAAAAGTACAAGGTGTTTTACATAAATACCCTTGGCTAAGTTCAGCGCTTGTCTTGGCAGTTTCAGTAGTGGCTTTTAGTTTTTTCAATGAAAACTTCATGACCCCAAATAACTTATCTTTGATCTTGCAGCAAGTAGCAATTATCGGCGCCATTGCAGCCGGACAAACTCTTATTATTTTAACGGCTGGCATCGACCTTTCTTGTGGCTCGATCGCAATCTTTGCCTCGATGGTTATGGCTAAAACCAGCTTTACTAATCACTGGCCAGCATGGGCCTCTTTTTTACTTGGAATTGCGGTAGGAACCGCTGCTGGAGCATTTAATGGTTGGTTAGTTTCTAAAGTTAAACTGCCACCATTCATCGTAACCCTTGGAACTCTAAATATTTTCTTGGCATTAACTTTGTTTTATGCAACAGGCCGAACCATTATGGATCGGGAACTAGATCCATTTTATTTGAAGTTGGGTTACTTAATTAAAGTGGGACCATTCGATGTTACTTCGGGTGTTCTGGTTATGTTGGCGATGTACGTGGTTCTAGCCTTCGTTTTGAGATATACCGGCTGGGGTCGACATGTGTATGCAGTCGGAGATGATATTGAGGCAGCTCGTTTGGCAGGTATCCAAGTTAATAAAGTCCTAATGAGCGTTTACATGGTTGCTGGATTCGTTTTTGCTATTACTGCTTGGATTGTTATCGGCCGTGTTTCAGCAGCCAGCCCTAACTCTGGCTCGACGGTAAACCTCGACTCCATTACTGCTGTTGTTATTGGCGGTACCAGCCTATTTGGTGGCCGTGGCGCAATCTTCGGATCACTTCTTGGCGCAGTCATCGTGGGTGTTTTCCGTAACGGCCTAACTCTTGCTGGTGTGGATCTTTACTATCAGACCTTCGCAGTTGGCGTTCTAATCATCGTTGCAGTTTCAGTGGACCAATGGATCAGAAGGGCACGAGCATGATGTCACCAGTAGCTCCAGTTCTTGAAGCAAAAGGTTTGGTCAAAACCTATGGCCGTGTTGTCGCGGTCGACGGTGCCAGCCTAAAATTATTTCCAGGTGAAGTTCTTGCCGTAGTTGGCGATAACGGTGCCGGAAAATCAACGATGATTAAATGCCTGTCGGGCGCCGAGATTCCAGATGATGGAACTATCGAGCTAGATGGTCAGGAAGTATCATTTCGTAAACCACAAGATAGTCGTGAAGCGGGAATTGAAACGGTTTACCAAACACTTGCAATCTCGCCAGCACTAGACATTGCATCCAATCTCTTCTTGGGACGTGAAATTCGTAAAAAGGGACCTCTCGGTTCAGTATTTCGTATGTTGGATAACTCCGGCATGCGTCGTATCGCCAAGGAAGAAATTGCCGCACTTGGTATCGGAACTATTCAAAACATTAGCCAGACTGTTGAAACTCTTTCCGGTGGACAGCGTCAAGCCGTTTCAGTTGCCCGCGCAGCTGCCTTCGGCCAGAAGCTGATTATTTTGGATGAGCCAACTGCTGCACTTGGTGTACGTGAATCAAAGCAGGTTTTGAAATTGATCGAAAACTTACGCGATCGCGGAATTCCAGTTATCTTAATCAGCCACAACATGCCTCAGGTTTTCGAGGTTGCAGATCGTATTCACATCCAGCGCCTTGGAAAACGTGAAGCTGTGGTGACTCCAAAGAGCCACACCATGAACGATGTTGTTGCGGTTATGACCGGTGCCTTGACTATCCCTGAAAAGGATCAGGCACTCAGCCCAGTTCGCTAATTCTTATTTAAGATTTAGAGAACTTTCGCTAGCGCATCTCGCATTACACCGGCATCAGCAGTGATGCCGGTCCAATATTTAACACCTAAAATTCCTTGATTTACAATCATCCCAAGTCCATCAATAACCTTGCATCCTTTAGCTTTTGCGTCACTTAAAAGGAGCGTATTTGGTGGATTAACAATCACATCAGCAACAACTAGACCCGCACTTAAACTTTCTATATCAAGGTTAATGCGCTCATCACCATGGGGAGCCATTCCAACGGAGGTCGCGTTTACGAGGATATCAATATTAGTTGGGACTTTATAAGGTGAACCCCACTTAAAGAATTGACCTTTACTCTTCGTTTTCCCATTTATTAAATCAACTAATTCGTTCCCGCGGTTTGAATCTCGATTAGCAATAGTAATTTCAGTAGCACCTGCGAGCGCCAACTCAATAGCAATAGCCCTTGCCGCCCCGCCCGCTCCCAGAATCACAATGTTCTTATCCTTGGGGTCGGCAACCACCTTAAGTGATTCAAGAAATCCCTTGCCATCTGTATTTTCTCCGATGTATTTGCCATCTCTGCGAACTACACAATTAACTGCACCCATTAAAGCTGCAGACTCACCAAGTCCGTCCAAGTATTTAATAACCTCAACTTTATGTGGTTGGGAACAGTTAAACCCGACCCAACCCATCGCTCTTGCACCCTTGACAGCATCGCCTAATTGATCTGGGGTGACCTCACAATTTATATATCTATAATCCAATTTGTGATGACGATATGCCGCCTCAACCATCTCAACGGTTGGATTACTAGCTGAATTCTGTGAAAAACTTCCCGTTAACTCACTTAAGAAATTCATACCTTCTCCTCTAAATAATATTTCAATAAGTCTACCTTTGTCATGGCTGAATCGCTAGGATTGCTGGTGAGTAGATGGGATCTATTAATATTCATGGATAATCAATTTGATGTTGTAATTGTTGGTTCTGGAATGGGTGGTTCCACAACTGCTTATGCTCTTGCCTTGAAGGGCAAAAAGGTATTAGTGCTTGAACGCGGCTCAAGAGTTCCTAAAGAATTAGAAAACTGGTCACCAAAAGATATTTTTATTAAGAAGAGATACAGATCAGATGAAGTTTGGGTTGATAAGAATAATAAAGAGTTTGCTCCTGGCGTTCACTACATCGTCGGTGGTAATACCAAGCTTTATGGAGCATCTCTACCAAGGTTTAAAGAATGTGACTTTGGTGAAATAAAACACCATGAAGGACTTTCGCCTGCGTGGCCATTTAGTTATTCAGATTTAGAACCTTTTTACTATCAAGCAGAAATGCTTTATAAAGTACATGGAACTGTTGAGCCAGATCCAAGCGGTCCTTGGCGGGCTAATCCGTTCCCATATCCTGCAATGGAGCACGAGCCCTATGTCCAAGACTTAGCCGAGCGCCTGCGTAAAGTTGGTGTAACGCCAATTGCTAACTCAATGGGTATAGATATCGGACCGGGTGGTAATTGTATTCGCTGTAATACATGTGATGGTTTTATTTGTAAGTTGGACGCAAAGAGTGATGCGGAAATTAATGCGCTAAACCCCGCTATTGCTACGGGAAATGTCGAACTTCGTACTGAATCTCAAGTGACGAAAATTGTCCTAACTGCCGATGGAAAATCTGTTGACCACTTGTTGGTCAATGGGCCTACGGGAGAGTACAAAGTTACTGGTAAAAAATTTGTGATATCAACTGGTGCAGTAAATACATCAGCGCTGTTATTGAAATCTAAATCAGAATTAGCTCCCAACGGTGTTGCAAATTCTTCCGATCAAGTTGGCCGAAACTTTATGATGCACAACAACACTCACATTGTTGTATTTGATTGGAAGCGCAAGAACGATGTAACTTTCCAGAAGACACTCTCATTCTCCGATTGGTATTCAGATGGTGGCGATGGCTATCCACTTGGAACCGTTCAGCTAATCGGCAAAGTTCAAGGAATTATGATGAAGACTGTTGCTAAGAGAGTTCCACTACCAATCTTGAACTATTTTGCCAAGCGAAGCGTTGAATTCCTAGTGATGGCCGAAGATCTTCCGCATAAAGATAACCGAGTTACGGTTAATTCAAATGGGCAAATTAAGACTTCAAGGACCGCGGTTGGACTTTCAACACATCAAGCGTTGTTGCGCAAGACCAAGAAAGTTTTGCTCAAGGCCGGATATACCGCAATCTTTGTTCAGGGATATGACATTGCAGTCAACGCCCACCAATGCGGCACCACAGTCGCGGGCCATGACCCAAAGACAAGTGTTGTTGATCAGTACTGCAAAGCTCATGATTTAACTAATCTCTATTTGATTGATGGCGGGTTCTTTCCATCATCAGGTGCTATGAATCCAGCACTAACTATCGCTGCTCAAGCTCTTCGGGTTGTTGCAAAATCTGATTTAGCTAATTAATTATTTAGCTATCGATGCAAGGCCCATAGCGCACACTTCATTTGCTATGAGTGCATCTTCTACGGTTGCGAGATCTGGATTTAAGGTGCCTGATTTAACTTCTTGAATCCAGGCCTTCAACTCCTCGATGTACGAAGGTTCAAAGCGAACCATCCAGTTCGTAGCCATTGGGCCACCCTTTGTGGCACCTCCAACCCCATTTACTTGAGTGATCACATCACCATGAGTTCCAATTTGAATCGAGCCCTTCTCGCAAACGACTTCAACTCGACAGTCATATCCATAGTTATTGAACGCAACGATGTCGGCGACCATAGTTATGCCACTTTTTAATTTTCCGATTAGCACTAGGGGGTCATCTAGGCCTTCTGGGGATAAGGATGAGCGTCTTGGATAAAAACTATGTATCGATTCCCATTCATCATTAAATAACCATCGATAAATATCGAAATCATGAATAGCAATATTTGTAAATAAACCGGTAGAGGTTGCTCCAAATGATGAAACATTTCGGCTTACCGCTCTGAAAAACAATGGGGCACCAAATTCTCCAGTTGCAATAAGGCGGCGAACTTCCTGATAGCAGGGATCAAATCGGCGCATAAACCCAAAATTAATCATTTTCTTTCCTACCCTAGATTGATATTGACGAATTTCTTCGCTGATCATTCGTGCATCTTCTAGGGTTGTTGCAATTGGTTTTTCGCATAATATTTGTTTCCCAGATGCGATGGCCAACCTTAAATGTGGGACATGCATTGGATCTGGAGATGCAATGATAACTGCATCGACTCTGGGATCATTCATTAATTCTTCGGGATTGGTTGTTGAAAAAAGCACTGAACCAAGCTCGGCTGAAAGTTCAGAAATTCTCTTTGGATCTATATCAGATAGTGCAACTACCGTTGCATCGCTTACGTGCTCCTTGATATATCTTGCATGGCCGGAGCCCATAATCCCGGTGCCGATGATTCCAACATTAACCATTAGATTCCTTTCCAGAAATTATGGATACTAAAGCCACAGGAATCTTATCTTTTTAATCCATAAATTGGAATAGAACTACTCATTTGGGGTCATAATTCAAAAGGATGTATGGAAATAAAAATATTTTTCTCTACTAAGAAAGCCAAATTACTACTAAACTCTAATTATTATTCAAATGAAGGAGAAGTTATGCGTTGGGCACTAATTGGAGCAAGTGACATTGCGCAGACGCGGGTACTTCCGGCAATTCGAGCCAACGGAGATGAAGCAATTGTTGTCCGGACTGGGGACCTTGCACATGGCGAGAAATGGGCCAAAGAGAATTCAATTAATGAAGTAGTTACTGATCTAGACCTTATGTTAAGTCGCCCTGACATAGATGCTGTTTATGTTAGTTCGCTCAATTCCAAGCACTGCGAGCAGGTAAAGGCTTCCGCTAGGGCTGGTAAACATGTGCTCTCTGAAAAGCCGCTTGCTATGACAGTCGAAGATGCCAGGGCGATGGTGCACGCATGTGAAAAAGCTGGAGTGGTTATGGCAACAAACCATCATTTACCGGCAAATCCGGTTCATCGAAAAATAAAAGAGATGATTAGTGCGGGAGAAATTGGCAAGGTAAAGGCAATTCGTTTTCATACCGCAGTTCAACTCCCTGCACACTTAGTTGGTTGGCGCACAGAATTAAAAGAGCAAGGCGGCGTAATTCATGATGTCAGCGTTCACGCAGCGGCGGCAGTAGCAGCGCTGCTTGGCTCTCGAGCAATTTCTTTAAATGCTATTGCTTTAAACCAAGATAATGATCCTTCGGGTCCATTTGATGCGGTTATGACTAATATTTTATGGGAAGGTGGGGTTTTGGTTTCAACACACGAGGCATTTAATAATCCAAACTTACCTACCAGTTTGCATGTACTCGGTGAAAGCGGTGCACTGGTTGGAGAGAATTGCAATACTGGCGATCCCGTTGGAACACTCTCCCTTGTCCGAAACCACAAATATTCAGCAGTAGCTTTGGATCAGCCAGAAGATCTATATATCCGAACCGTACGCTTTTTTAAGAGCGCCATTGATGGTGTTGGGCAGCCAATAATCAGTGGTGTAGACGGTTTCAATTCTCTTGCAGTAGCCGTAGCAATTCAGGAGTCGGTCCTAACTGGTAAGCGGGTAGATGTAGCAAGACTTTGACTGAAAATTTATTCTAAAAAAGAAACCAAGAATGGCTTGAATGTGGTGTGGCAATCATTATTACATTGTGCGCTTGAAGAAATTCAAACACCTAAGCCCAAGGATTAATTACGACTTTCCCAGATTGTGGTGACATTGACATTTGCATAGCTGCATCAACGTCAGCAAGTGGAAACTCATGAGTTACCATCTCAGCAAATGGAAATTGCTTGGCATATTTTTCAAAAAGCTTAAGTGATGGACCATAAGCATTTATTGGGTGGTTTGAAAGGCCGATTAAACGGATATTTTTACTCAGCACATGTCTGTGCATGCTGATTGAAACCTCGCCAGTATCAGCAAAATTTCCCATTTCGAGCAATGTTCCTCCCCTTCTAAGCATCTCGATACCTTCAATTACTGGTTCTGGACGGTTTGTCATGTGAAGTACTAAGCCAACACCAATCCCGCCTGTCAGGGAATGAATAAGTTTTAAGCGCTCTTCTTTCGTTGTCTTATCTACATTAATGGCAATATCAGCACCAAATTTCTTTGCCAGATCAAGCCGGTAATCAGACTTATCAATAACAATCACTTTGCCGGCTCCCATCATGCCCAGTTTTGCAACATGCAATAGGCCTAAGGGACCAACTCCAAAAACAACAACAGTGTCGCCTGTTGTAAAACCCTCAATTGAATAAGAACTAAAGTCCTGCAATTTATCTAACGAAGCAGCGCATGCCATTAGCTCTGCTAAAACAGCAACTTTTGGTGAAATAGTATCCGGAACCTTATAGAAAAAAGTTCCAGGCTTTAAATACATATATTCAGCCCACCCGCCAAGTAAATGTGGCCACTGAGCAGAGGTGAAACTATTCCCATAACATTCTGACTTTGTGCACCAGGTATATCCCATCACGTGGGTGCAGTAATAACACTTTCCACATATCATGTCTGGGCACATCACGATTCGATCACCTATTTTTATTTTCTCTTGGTAATAGTCCCCAGATTCTTCAATCGCAGGTGATAATTCATCTACAATTCCTACATTTTCATGTCCTTGAATAATTGGGAAAGGAGTATCAGTCTCAGCTTCGGTACCCGCATATTGTTTTGTCTCTCCTTGATATGTGTGCTTGTCGGTGCCACATATTCCAGAGAGTTCAATTCTCATTAAAAGTGCGCCATCTTCTAGCTTGGGGCGATCAAATTCTTGTATTTCGTATTTACCTGGAGCCACTAAAACAGCGGCGCGAATTTTCTTCATCTAATGACGCTATTACATACAAGTTCCTATAGCAAGGACTGTTGAATTATTATTGTGCGCTTGAAGGGATTCGAACCCCTAACCTTCTGATCCGTAGTCAGATGCTCTATCCGTTGAGCTACAAGCGCGGGTGGTGCTGGTAAATCCTACCTGTTTGCTATCCCCGCCCCAAACTCATTAACTTCGCAATAGAA
>CAILYP010000144.1:0-3775 GCA_903838475.1 uncultured Actinomycetes bacterium
CCTCGCTTCATGTTTCTGCGCTGAAAGAACTCCACCGCAGGATTGAGGCCGGCGGCAAAGAAAAGTGAAATTATGATCAGAACAAAAATTTGACTCGCGCTGGCAAGGGCTCGTAGCAAAGTCAGAGAAATCAACGCACCTGCAGTCGCCAAGAATCCAAAATAGAAAGGATGTCCATGGTCGAGTGGAGCACCGGCGGTACCCAGATTCACAGGGACTTTTGAAGCGGCACTCTTTTTCATAATCTTCAGCGCTGGTTTGCGAATGGCCATAATCAGAGTTTATCTCGGTAAGTGAGGTTTTTCTCTCTTGCGTGCTCCAAAAAGCGTTCAAGTGAAGCGAATTGATGCGAGAGAATATGCCAGTGAGCGAGCTAAAGATAACCGGTGCTGGAGGTGACATCTTTGCTCTCTACAGCATGCCTTGGCATGAACCGCTAGAGGAATGGCAGGAAGATCCTCATCTGGCTGAAATGCGCGGTATCTCCAGACACGTAGTTCGCCTAGTCAGACTTGGGCAATCGGATGAAGAGATTTTTGCCGTCAAAGAGACCGTCACAGAATTCGCTAATCGGGAGTACACCATTCTTCGAGAACTCAGTCAGCGTGGCGCACCGACAGTAGAAGCCTCAGCAGTTGTTGAGGGTCGCCTAGATGTCCGTGGCAACGAATTAGCCCCAGCCCTTGTGACGCGTTATTTACCTTATTCACTTCCGTATCGAGTAATTCTCTCTCGTTCAATTACCGCACATGATGTAAATCAAATGGCAAGTGCATTGGCGCTACTTCTAGTTCGGCTTCATCTTTTGGGATTTTGGTGGGGAGATTGTTCACTTTCAAACACTTTATTTAGACGTGATGCATCTGAATTTGTTGCATATCTTGTGGATGCAGAAACGGGTGAGTTCCAAAACGCTCTGTCGGATGGGCAACGAGAACATGACCTAGAGATTGCTCATTTTAATGTGGCAGCAGAACTTGAAGACATCATTTCATCTGGAGTGCAACTGCCTGGAGTTGATCCACTTCGCTCTAGTGATGCAGTTATTCGTCGCTATCGAAGGTTATGGGCGATGTTGAAAGAGCCACAAATCCTCGATCCAAATGATCGCCACGCAGTTGAGCGAGCGATGCGAAATTTGCAAGATTTAGGATTTGCAGTAGAAGAAGTAGAAATAACTTTAGATGGAGAAAAAGGCATATTAAAATTCTCACCTAAATTAGTTGCTGCTGGATATCATACAAATCGGTTGAAAGAACTACTTGGTCTAGATGCTGAAGAATTCCAAGCAAAGCGTCTACTTGCTTCATTTGATCGATTTCGCAGTAGACAAAAGCCACCTAAATCAGAAGTGGATGCCGCCAGAATTTGGCTTACAGATGTTTATCAACATGTCTTGGGCTTAGTACCTGAAGGCTTGCGTGGCAGAGTCGAGCCTGCGCAGATGTTCCATGAAATTCTTGAGCACCGTTGGTACTTGGGAGAGAAAAATGGATCGGACTTAGGTTTAGAGAATGCGGCTCAAGAGTACATTTCACATATCCTGCCCGGGCGCACTGATTCTGGCGCAACTGTGCTTGAGACCGACGTTACAACTAACATGTCCTTATGAGTCGACATCCGTTTGGTGAGCTGCCCAAGAATCTAGGGCAAGCCGTGGACCTTAGCTCACTTGGTAAATCAGCTTCAACGGCTCCAGCGACTCCAGAAGTTGGCATCGCAATCAATCAAGAAAACCTCATTTCGGAAATAATTCCAGCATCAAATAGTCAAGTTGTGATTGCTTTATGTTGGTCTCCAAGAAGTGCGCAATCTGCTGAAATTCTAAAAATTCTAGGCGAACTTCTTGCGGCAGATACCCAAGGCGCTAAACCATGGATTCTTGCCACGGTTAACGTTGATGTAGAGGCTGCAGTAGCGCAAGCGCTACAAGTCCAATCTGTTCCAATCGCTATCGCGATTATTCAAGAACAAGTTGTTCCGCTTTTTGAATCTGTTCCACCGATAGATCAAGTTCGAATGGTGATCGACAAAGTACTAGCGCTGGCTGCTGAGCGTGGAGTTGGTGCCAAAGTTGAAACTGAGGGCGACCCAGCTGGTGAAGCTGAAAGTCCACTTGAGCCAGAAGAGACTGAAGCGCTCGATGCTCTTGAAATAAATGATTTAGCAACAGCGGCGCTGGCATATAAAAAATGGTTAGTTCGCTCGCCCGGCAACACAATGGCGGAAATTGGATTAGCCCAAGTTGAACTAATGGCCCGAGTAGCTGACAGCGTTCCATCTGAGGTTTTTTCACTCGCCGAGGTACAAAGTGATAATTTTGATTTACAAATGAAAGCTGCAGATATTGAAGTGTTACAAGGAAACTATGACCAGGCGTTTAGTCGATTAATTAAAAGTATCAAATTGAGTAGCGGAGATGATAGGAAAAAAGTTCGAGATCATCTGTTAACTCTTTTCAAGCTCGTAGATCCCGCTGATCCTGAACTCATCAAGGCGCGGCAAGCGTTGGCAAGTGCCCTCTTTTGATAAATGAGATTAAAGAGTTGAGCCGATCAGAACGTACCCGGATACAGTTACTGTTTGGACTTTTCGGCTTGGGGCTGATGGCCGTTGCGCCTCGCGCACCTGACCTTAAACATAATCTTCACGTCAGCAATGGTGCTTACGGGCTGATTGCAAGTTTTGGTGCCATTGGTTCGATCATCAGTCTGTTAATTATGGGACGGCTAGTTCATAAAGTTGGCGTGCTTCGCACTTTGTATTTCAGTGGAACACTCCTTTATGCACTGATGGCCAGCATGCCTCATATTCATACACCAGCAATATATGCGGTCGTAAATATTGCGGCAGCAATCGCTTTCGCCGCACACAATATTGCTCTTCACACTCAGACCTTGCATAGGCAAGATGAGAGTGGAGAAGTTTTACTTCCACGAATGCATGGTTCATGGAGTATCGGCGTGCTATTTACCGTTGTCGCAGCTCTATTTCTAACTTCACATGTAACTTTCGCTTGGCATATCGACGTTCTAGTTACCACCGTGTGGATCCTGACAATGGCTCTTATTTACAGCACGCGCCGATCTTTTGTAAAAAAGTCTGAAGATGACATTGTGATGGAGCCAATTACTCTTCAACGCATTCGTCGGATATTTACTTTTGATAAATCAATTATTATTGCTTTTTCAATCGGTACATTTATTGAATTTGCATGTAGCGACTGGTCCACTCTCGTAACGAATCAGGAGATTGGTGTACGTAAAAGCATAAGCGTGCTCTCGTACTTAGCGCTGATCGTTGGAATGATTCTTGGCCGAATGTATTTTGTTCGAATGACTCGGTATCAATCTGAGCGATTTTGGATTCGTTTGGGTGCCCTAGCAGGGGGCGGTGGATTTATCGTCTGTACCCAGCTTGGATGGTTCCTAGCTGGTAAGGGATCATCACTTGCCTTACCCATCGAAGTAGCAGCATTTTTTATCGCGGGACTTGGGACCTCGTTCATGTCACCTTTATTCACGACGATTGCCAATCGCAGAAGCTCCTTAAAAGCAAGTGAAATCGTCTCTCAACTCAACCTATCCAATACGATCATCATTTTTGGAGCAAAAATAATTGTTTCTTGGATAGCTCAAGTCACATCAATCACGATTGCCTTATTAGTCCCAGGGATATTCCTCATGCTTGTAGCTAAATTTGCTTACCTAGGAAATCCAAACCGGGTGGTTGAAAAAACGATTTAAGCGGGTTTTAGCCATATCGTTGCAAGAGA
>CAILYP010000145.1:0-3073 GCA_903838475.1 uncultured Actinomycetes bacterium
CACTGCGCTTTAGCACATACCAGCACATAACTTTCTCGCCGGGTACGGTCATTGAATCGGATGTGCTGATCTACCCAACCCAAGAACGTTCACTCGCTGCCTTGGTCGTCACACGCGGGCCGATCGTAGTGTTGCATGGCCCGGGAGTGATGGGGCGGTTAACTACTCGAATTAGGACTGCCTTCAAATTACAAGTTCATAAGCTGAGCGGTGATGGTGCCAATTTAATTCCTGGTTTGGTTCTAGGAGATACCTCATTGGAAAGTTCTGGTTTTATAAACCAGATGCGCCGGGCAGGTTTAACTCACCTTACAGCCGTCAGCGGTGAGAATTTCGCAATTATTTCTGCCTTCCTTCTCTGGGCGATGCAATGGATTTTCAGGCGCCTACGAACCAGAATCATTATTACAAGCTTCTCGCTCATCGGATTTATCTATCTAGTGCGTCCTTCTCCATCTGTGATGCGAGCATCTGTAATGACTGCTGCTCTTCTTTTTGCACGCGCTCGAGGCGCCAAAGCAGGCGGATTGCCAGCACTGGGGTTAGCAATAACAGTGCTTATCTTGATTGATCCCTTCCAATCAGTTGATCCCGGTTTCGCATTATCCGTAGGCGCCACAGCAGGAATTTTGGTCCTTGTTCCTCTTCTTACCGCACGAAATATTCCTGAACCAATAGCTATTCCACTTGCAGCCACTATTTTTTGTACTCCAATAATCATCGCGATTTCTGGACAATTCTCACTAATTTCTATTCCGGCCAACCTTCTAGTTTCTGCCGCAGTGGCGCCCATAACTGTCGCAGGCTTTATCGCCTCGCTACTTTCCCCAATATTTCCTAGTTTTTCTTTCCTAATAGTTGCCGCGGTACTTCCATTTTCTAGTTGGATTGCTTTCATTGCCCACCATGCATCAGAAATTTCAATCCTCGTGTTACCAAAAAGTTTTATGGGTGCTGGCATCGCATGCTTAGCGCTCTATGGACTCTTCAAGAAGATGTGGAAAATTGGTCTCCTCGTTATTCTGATTGTGTCAATCTATTTCTATTTCCAATCCACCGCCTGGCCACATTCAAATTGGCGAATTGTAAATTGCGATGTAGGACAAGGCGATGGTGAGGTAATTAACCTTGGATATCATCAAGCAATTGTGATTGATACCGGGCCTGACCCGGTATTGATGGATCAATGTCTAAAGTCACTTCGGATAAATACGATTCCGCTGCTTGTTCTGACACATAGCCACGTGGACCACATCGCTGGCCTTTCAGGTGTGTTGAAAGGCAGGGCGGTTGGACAAATTTGGAGGACTGCAACGCAGGGTCAGCACTTTGAGTTTAAAGCTCCTGTTGGTCAAGTTGATATTAGAGTTTTATGGCCGAAGGATCCACAAGCAAGATTTGAGGTTAATCCGGGTGATGGTTCTGCAGTAAATAACACGAGTATTGCTCTGCTCATTGATATTGCTGGTTTAACCTTTTTTACTGGGGGAGATGTTGAACCACCAGCTCAACAAGCGATTTTGGAAAGTGGCTTAGTTCATCGAGTAGATATTATGAAAATTTCCCACCACGGATCGGCTTATCAATATTTGCCATTACTCGATGCCCTGCATCCCACAGTGGCCTTCATAAGTGTGGGCAAAGGAAATACTTATGGGCATCCCGCGCTTTCGACACTCACAGTCCTACGTGATCGAGGGGTGGCTGTATATCGGACTGATGTAAGCGGTGCGCTGGAATATGACGCTGACAAATCGGTTCATACCCATCGAAAGGGGGTCATTGCCTTAGCTTGAGTTGCCTGGGCTTGAGTTGGATTAGCTTCGGCGTATCCTCTGCATATGCGCCTGCGAGTTTTGTGGACATCACTTCTGCTGACTGCTGTTATTGCTTCTCCGATTTCGCCTGCATCAGCAACAACGTGGACACTTCCCATTCACTCGGCGACACCAGGTGCGATTGACCCTATCGTTACTCAAGAAAATATTGGCTCAACAATCTGTGTTGTCGGATATACAAAAACTGTGCGCCCACCTGTTAGCTATACCAATGCCTTGAAGTCCCAGCAATTGCGAACCACCTACGCGAGGTATGGAACGACTGATCGCACGCTCTTTGAAGAGGATCATCTCATTCCACTAGCTGTTGGGGGTGCACCACGCGATGCACGAAATCTATGGCCTGAGCCATGGAGTGGTTCACTTGGCGCGCGTAAGAAGGATGTCTTGGAATTAAAGATGCACTTGATGGTTTGTGCTCAACAAATTACTTTAAAAGCAGCCCAAGCTGTCTTTGCTACAAATTGGTATCTGGGTTATTTGAAGTACGTAGTCGGCAAGTAGTATTCCGATATGGCACTCACTCTTATACAAGGCTCGGAGTCCGTGCTTGCAGATCGTGCTATCTCTGAAATTATCGAAGCGTCAGTCGGCGCCGTTGTTAGCCAATTAGATTCCAATGAAATTGAGCTAGGGACCATTACGGATTCTCTCGCCCCATCTTTGTTTGGAGATGCACGAATTGTTGTAATTCGAGAAATTCAGGAGCTTACTCAAGAGGAGTCGGAAGAAGTTTCCTCCTATCTTGAAAATTCAGATGAAGGCGTTCATTTAGTTTTATGGCATAAAGGGGGAGTAAAGGGAAAAGCTCTTCTAGATAAGATAAAGAAAGCTAACCCCACCTTGGTATCAGCCGAAGCAATAAAAAAAGATGGCGATAAAGTAGAATTTGTTCGGGCAGAATTTGCGCGAAGTGGAAGAAAAATTTCTGCAGGTGCAATCACCGCACTTATAGATGCGCTCGGAAGTGATATGCGCGAACTGGCAGGAGCGTGCTCACAACTCTCGGCCGATGTGGAAGCCAGCAAAACTATTGATGAGAAAGATGTTGAGAAATTCCAACAAGGACGGGTAGAGACAACTGGTTTTGACGTTGCCGATGCGGTTCTCGAAGGCAAAGTAGAAGCTGCGTTGATTTCATTGAGACAGGCACTTGCCACCGGGGTGGATCCAGTCCTTATCGTTTCAGCACTTGCATCCTCAATCCGCACCATGGCAAAGGTTTCATCGCTGCC
>CAILYP010000146.1:0-5030 GCA_903838475.1 uncultured Actinomycetes bacterium
GACCACACCGCAGATCAGAGAAACTTACTCATGGACATTGTCGATGACCTTGGAATATTGCGTACCGGTTCTAGTGATTATCACGGTACAGGCAAAATTAATGAGTTAGCAGAAAACACAACAGAGGCTGACCAATGGTTTGCGCTAGAAGCTCGGGCAAATGCCCGAAGAGTGGTTCGGGCTTCTTAAACTACGGTAAAGCCGACGCGACGCTCTGGGGCTCCGCCGAATTCAACAAAGGCAATTTTCTTAGCTGGAACTAGCGTCCGTTGATTCTTTGTATCTGTTAGAACCAAGGGAGTCTCACTCTTGAGCGCTTCTTGAACTAGAGCAAGCACCTGGTCTGGCGATAATTCAGTTTCGATTCGAAGCTCATGGCTTGAATCGCTAACACCAATTCGCACATCCGTATTAGTAGAGTCATTTTTCTTTGTAACCATGATGTGAGTTTATCCTCTATTCGTGGCGGGGAAAACCGGAGATACCGCGCCATATTTGACCTGAAACAAGTTTCACCGCTTCATCTCGAGTAATTTTTTGATCCCGCTCAAGCCAGTGTCGCGCAGCCGACTGGACATTGCCAATCAAGCCAGTGGCAAGCATCATGGAAACTTCCTTACTTAATCCAGTTTCAAGAGAGATTACAGCCGAGAACGCGGCGGCGCAGTCATATGTCATTCGGCTTAATCGCTCTCGCACTTTTGGCTCAAGGGCCATATCACTTTCAAATAAAAGTCTGAATGCTTCACCCTCATGGTTGATAAAATCGAAATACGCAGCAACTGTTGCATCAACGCGCGCGCCATTGTCGGTTTTAGAAGCTACCGCTTTTTGAATATCAAAAAGCAACGAATCAATATGAAGATCTAAAACTGCAAGATAAAGCTCAAGCTTTGAAGGAAAATGCTGATAGAGAACAGGCTTACTTACACTGGCTCGATCGGCAATTTCATCCATAGGTGCTGAGTGATATCCGGCTTGCGTAAAGACCTCAAGGGCGGCGCTCAACAATTGGGCACGTCGCTCATCGCGAGGTAGGCGGTTTTTCGAATCTGTGTTCACTGGTCAAATGGTATTGCTCATCGGCGTGAAATTGCACCAACATGGGGCAATCCATCAAGATAGGGCTATGGATCTAGTTACGAATCAACTTGCTGCCCAGCGTCTTCTTCTTGTTCATGCCCATCCTGACGATGAGACCATTAATAACGGTGCAACCATGGCGAAATATGTAAGTGAAGGGGTTGCAGTCACTCTCATTACTTGCACTAGAGGAGAGGAAGGCGAAGTCCTTGTTCCTGAGCTAGCTCACCTTGCTAGCAGCGCACAAGACCAACTTGGCTCTCACCGAGAAATTGAATTAGCCAATGCAATGGCTGCTCTAGGTGTTACCGATTTTAGATTTCTTGGCTCACCTTCAAAAAAATATCGTGATAGCGGAATGATGGATACTGAGCCAAACAAGCGGCCAGATGTTTTTTGGAATACAAATTTAGACGCGGCAGCCGCAGATTTAGTCAAAGTAATTATAGAAACTAAGCCACAGGTTTTAGTGACTTACGATGAAATTGGCGGATATGGCCATCCAGATCACATTCAAGCTCATCGCGTAGCAATGCGTGCTGCGCAATTAGCCGCACCTGAGTGGGAAATTTCAAAAATCTATTGGAACATCATGCCTCGTTCCGTCATGGAACTCGGTATTGAGAAAATGAAAGAAATGGGATCTGATTTCTTCGGTGTCGAAAGCGCAGCGGACCTTCCATTTGTTAAAGATGATTCTTTTGTCACAACTGTAATAAGGGCCGGAAATTTTGCAAAACAAAAGATTGAAGCAATGAAGCAACATCCAACTCAAATGAGTTTAGATGGACCATTTTTTGCACTTTCAAATAATCTTGGAGTGGAAGTAATGGGGGATGAGTATTACACACTCGTAAAAGGCCAGAAAGCTGGACCGTTTGATTCAGCAGGCCACGAAACTGATTTATTCAACGGGATTTCACACCAATAGATTTAAGTATTTTGTAGGTTTAGCCCCAATATTTTATCGAGTTTCACAAAGATCTCACCTTTAACTTCTGCCGCTACAGTTACATCTTTTTCAAGTGCGCGTAGTTTTACAAGTGCGCGTGGAAAATCTAAATCTTGCCTTATAAGCGTCATAAAATCCTCAACATCAATATCTTGCGAAGAGACACCCCATTCACTCACACGTAAGCGCCATCGCTTAATCGTCTTATCAGCCGCCCGAATTGCATCCCAAGATAGATCAAGCTGGTTTCGGTATTTACTTTCAAGAAAGGCTAAGCGCAGTGCTAGCGGGTCAAATCCTTTCTCGATAATATCTTTTACAAGAAGTACATTCCCAGTACTTTTTGCCATCTTCTTACCTTCAAATAAGAGATGCTCGCCATGCAACCAGAGGGCGACAACTTCGCGATGAGCCACAGAATTAGATTGGGCTCTCTCATTTTCATGATGAGGAAAACGAAGATCGATTCCACCGATATGTAAGTCAACTCTCGCATCAAGAAATTTCATAGACATGGCTGAACATTCGATATGCCAGCCAGGAAAACCTTTACCCCATGGTGAATCCCATACCATTTCACTTCGCTGGCCAGCTGCTTTCCATAACGCCCAATCGGCATGAAAGCGTTTTTCTCCATCATCTGAGTACTCATAACGATGGCCTGGCTTGAGTGAGTCAAGTTTATTTCCGCTAATTGCACCGTAGCTTTCAAATTTTTCAGCAGAAAAATAAACAGATGAATCTTCACCTACATATGCATATCCGTCTTTGATCAGAGTGGTGATCATGTCTTGCATAAGTTCTATTGATTCACTTGCCCGCGGGGAACGATCAGCACTAGCGATATTGAGTAGCGCCTGATCATTAAAGAATTTTGCTTCATATTCTCGAGCAATTGAGAGCGGTTCTCTTCTTTCTAGCGCAGCTTGGGAAAGTATCTTGTCCTCGAAGTTGTCTGCCATATGGCCGACATCTGTGATGTTCTGAACGACTATGGGGTTCCAACCATCGAATACCAAGATCCTTGAAATAAGGTCGGGAAGCAGGAAAGTGCGCATATTTCCGACATGAGCATCGCGATAGACCGTCGGGCCGCAGCAGTAGATGTGGAGACGCTTTCCTACGCGCGCTAGGACCTCCTCTATCTCGCGTGATTGGGTGTTGTAAAGGAAGAGACCGGTTCCTCCAGCCTGGTCTGGGATGAGCTTCCACAAGGCAATTTGGGCCGAATCGAATTCCACCAGTTCCCCGTTCTTCTTGCGGACAGAACTCTGCGTTTCTAGGATTCCGAGGATGTCTCTAAATCCGCCCTCCGAATCAAAGAGTCGGATACTGACTTTGGCGCCGATGTCTTTGGTACCCGGAAGATTCATATGAGCATTAAATCGCATTCAGGACCCACCTGGCGATAAAACGGGAAATATGAGTTTAGAATTCAACTCTTACAGTTCTTACCCTTCATACAGGGCAATACTTGGGAAAGGCACCTCATGACCTACATAATCGCGGAACCTTGCATCGATGTTAAAGACAAGTCCTGTATTGAAGAATGTCCAGTGGATTGTATTTACGAAGGCAATCGCATGCTGTACATCCAACCGGATGAATGTGTGGATTGCGGTGCATGCGAGCCAGTTTGCCCAGTTGAAGCAATTTATTATGAAGATGACGTTCCTGCCCCATGGAAGAGTTTTGGCGCAGTGAATTCAGAATTCTTTGTTGAACTCGGTTCTCCCGGCGGTGCTAGCAAAGTTGGCGCTACAAATACTGATCACGCAAGTGTGGTTACGGCTCCGCCAAAGTCCAGCTAAGACCCACATAGAATTTAGGACAGTCAACTGAAACTTCCAGATTTTCCTTGGGATGCGCTCGCTCCATATGGCGAGAGAGCAAGGAATTACCCTGGGGGAATTATTGATCTTTCAGTTGGAACTCCAGTTGATCCAACGCCTACTTTTATTCAAGATGAATTAATTCGTGCTTCAAACTCGCCTGGATATCCACTCACTATTGGAACTCCAGATTTGCGTACCGCAATGAGAACCTGGGCCCAAAAAATACTTGGTGTCAGTGGAGATTTCGACGTACTTCCAACGATTGGTTCTAAAGAACTCGTGGCTTGGTTGCCAACGCTGCTTGAAGCAAAGAGCGTTATTTACCCAGAAGTTGCATATCCAACGTATCTTGTCGGAGCGCTCATCGCAGGAGCAACAGCCAGCGTTGTTGGCATATCACCTGGGGATTGGCCGGAGGCAGATTTAACATGGATAAATACGCCTTCTAATCCGACTGGTCGCGTGCATTCAGTAGAAGAACTTGAGGCTGTAGTTGCCTTTAGCCGAACACACAAAACTGTCGTTGCCTCAGATGAGTGTTATTTGAACTTTCCGGCAAGTGGCAAGAGCGCCCCAATTTCGATTTTAAAAATAGCTAATGGGGATAACCGAAATTTACTTGCGGTTTATTCACTTTCTAAGCGAAGCAATCTAGCTGGCTATCGGGCAGGAATCATCGTTGGCGACCCTGAACTTATTTCACGAATTCGTGAAATTCGTAAACATGCCGGAATGCTTGTTCCAACCCCAGTGCAGCGGGCAATGACTGTGGCTCTTGGCGATGAAGTACACGTGCATGAACAAGCAGCACGCTATTCATCAAGACGGGCTCGATTAATCCCAGCACTTGAAAAAGCGGGATTTAAAATCGAATTTACCGATGCAGGTTTATACATTTGGTGTACCCGAAATGAGCGAGACTTGGATTCAATTTCCTGGCTTGCAGATCGAGGAATCCTTGCAACTCCTGGCCATTTCTATGGTGAAGCAGGTAGCAATCATATTCGCGTCGCGTTGACCGCTTCAGATGAGCAGATTGCCAGCGCCGCCGAAAGAATCTCGCTCTAATATGTCACAGATCTCAAAGAAGGCGCAGTCGGCAATCCTTTTGGTTGGGGGTATGGGTACCCGAATGCAACCACTCACTTTTTCAACACCCA
>CAILYP010000147.1:0-5130 GCA_903838475.1 uncultured Actinomycetes bacterium
GGTTAGAGGTCAAAATTACGATTGGGCGTGATGTGGCGGCAATTGTTCCAATTTCAGGAATGGTTATCTGGAAATCAGAGAGGAGTTCAAGGAGAAATGCTTCGAATTCATCATCTGCGCGGTCAACTTCATCAATTAGCAAGACGCATTGATCGCCGGCTTTGATTGCTTGAAGCAATGGGCGTTCGATCAGAAATTTAGATCCAAAGAGGTCATCTACAGATTTATCCGAAACTTCATTTCCTGACATCGCCCGGATCTGCAGCATCTGCCGCGCATAATCCCATTCGTAAAGCGCTTGATTGGTATCAATTCCTTCGTAGCATTGCAGGCGGATCAACTTGCGCCCAAGTAACTTTGAAATGCTCTTTGCGAGTTCTGTCTTGCCTACACCAACTTCGCCTTCAAGAAGGATTGGTCGCCCGAGTTTCATAGAAATCAATAGAGAAGTGGCAAGGCCGCGATTGGCCACATAACCAATAGAGCGCAGCTCTGTCGTCAGTTCATCTACCGTCAGCAAATCAAAAGATGTTGAAATCATAATTTAAAGATCTATTCTTTTATTTACTTGAGTTTATTTTCTGCGACCAGGCTACCGATACTTCCGGTGCCTAGTTTTCCATCGCGAATAAGAGTCTCGCGCCAAGCGGTAGCCAGATCTTTACCTTCATCTTGGATAAATCCTTCGAAGGTAACTTCTTTCATATTGCGGCAAGCTTTATTTGGGTTGCACTCTTCATCTAACTCTTCCATTTTTTCGCCCTGTGCTTGCCAGATTGAACTCAGCGCTTGACGTGCTAGATCACTTTCAACTGACATTTTGGGCCCCCGAATCAAATGTGAGGTGAAGCATATCAGGAAGGAAAACCGGTGCCACTTGAAATTGCGGCATAATCAATCATATGAAGGCAGGCCGTCGTAAGTGGCAAGGAGTTTGCTTCGCTCTGAGCCTCTCAGTTCTTGTTGCCGCCCTTTTAAACCCACAATCAGCCAACGCGGCATCGCCAAAAAACGTCAATGTATTTGCAGCATCTAGCTTGCAAGCCCAATACAACGTTTTAATAAAGAAATTTGTAGCAGCACACCCTGGCGTGAAGGTAAATATTTCATATGGATCTTCGGCAACACTTGCCAGCCAAATTAATTCAGGTGCACCATTTGATATTTTCGTATCAGCAGATGAAACCAGCATGACATCTGCAGAATCTGAGATCGCAAGCCCTTCGGATTATGTTCTAAATCAAGTTGTACTTGCTGTTCCTTTAACTTCGACCATAAAGAAAATCAGCAATCTAAATGGAAAAGTTAAATGGATTCAATGCGCGCGCACTGTTCCATGTGGAATCGCGGCAGATCGCGCCATTAGCTCACAAGGAGGAATTAAAACTTCGCCAGTTTCTTTTGAGCCTTCAGCATCTAGCACTGTTGCAAAATTGCTTGCCGGAGCAGTTGATGCTGCGATCGTTTATAAGACGGATGTTATTGCTAACTCCAGTAAAATCCGTGCAATCACATTTGCGGATACCAAAGCTGCTTCCACCCGATACAAGATTGGTATCGCTAAAACTGCTATTACAAGTGACAACCGATGGGCAAAGCGAATATTCCAGTATCTGCAGAGCACCGAAATTAGATTAGCGCTGGCAAAGGCGGGATTTCAGGTAGATTCACTTAAGTAATCGCAGATCTTTCGTTGATTAGATATGCTCGGGCGGTGAATTCAAGACGCATTGATCCAATCTCTCGCGCCTTTGCATATTTTGCCATTCTGTTAATTGCACTTCCCATCATGGCCTTGGTGATTAAGGTTCCATGGTCAACTTTCTTCACAAGTATTACAAATGATGGATCTTTAAGTGCGGTCAAACTTTCGCTATGGACATCAATACTTTCGGCAGCCATTTCGCTACTTCTTGGAGTGCCACTTGCTTGGTGGCTTGTAAAATCGAATCCAAAAGTTACAAGATTTATTCGTCCCCTAGTGCTTGCTCCAATTGCACTTCCACCAACCGTTGCCGGACTTGCACTTCTTGGTTTACTAAGCCGCAAAGGCTTGTTGGGTTCCTATATCTATCAACACACACAATGGCAGATGCCTTTTACTACAACTGCAGTTGTATTCACGGGCCTCTTCATTGGAATTCCATTTCTGGTTTTAATTACCGAGTCCACTTTTGCGCAGCTTCCTGAAGATATAGAAGATGCAGCGGTTATAGATCGAGCATCGCAAAGCCAACTACTTCGATTGATTGCACTTCCACAAGCACGCAATGGCATCAGCACAGGTTTACTTTTGGCATGGGCTCGAATCTTGGGAGAATTTGGAGCCACCATGATGTTTGCGGGATCCATGCCGGGCATCACCCAGACTTGGACTATTCAGATATACCAACAACTTGATGTGAGCCCAGATACCGCATACTCGTTGAGTTTTCTGATGGTTGTAATCGCTATGGGCATCTTCGTTTTAATCCGGAATCCACTCAAAGGTGCATTTAGCCGATAAACGATTAAGATTCGACCATGACTGAGAAATTGACTCATATCAATGATCAAGGCGAAGCCCACATGGTCGATGTATCAGACCGAGCTGAAACGGTTCGCACAGCGACAGCTTCTGGAAAAGTTTTATTAACTAAAGAAGTTCTCGGACTTATAGTTTCTGGAACCACTCCTAAAGGTGATGTCATTTCGACTGCACGCATCGCCGGAATTATGGGAGCAAAGAAGACTTCCGAATTGATTCCGCTCTGCCATCCGATTGCGATTTCAAGCGTAAATGTAGATATCAAAGTAGTGGATGATGGAGTTGCAATTGTCGCCACCGTGAAAATCGCAGATCGCACAGGTGTTGAGATGGAGGCGCTGACTGCAGTTTCGATTGCCGCACTAACCATTATCGATATGGTCAAAGCGCTAGATCCAGGGGCTTCAATTGTTAATGTGCGCGTTGAAGAGAAAGATGGCGGCAGAAACGGACACTGGAAACGTCCATGAAGCGCGCAGTGGTAATAACTGCCAGTAACCGCGCGTTTAAGGGCATTTATGAAGATCGTTCTGGTCAGATACTTTTACAAGGTCTAAAAGATCTTGGTTATGAGATTGATGAAGTTCAAATACTTCCTGATGATGAGCTGCAGATAAATTCAGCCATAAAGTCAGCTATAAATCTGGAGATAGATTTAATTGTCACAACAGGTGGTACTGGAGTTTCGCGGTTTGATGTCACACCCGAAGCAACAAGCCCGCTAATTGAAAAGTTTTTACCTGGTTTTCATGAAGCTTTAAGAGCTTTCTCACGAGAGAAAGTCCCCACAACAGATTTGTCTCGTGGAGTAGCCGGAGTTAGTAAAAAGTCTTTAATTATTAATTTGCCTGGATCTCCAGGTGGCGCCAAAGACGGACTCGTAATTATCGAAAGACTCGCATCTCATATCCACGATCAACTGGCCGGTCATGATCACAGCCCTAGTAACTGATCAGGCTGTATCGATCCAGAGTCTTATGGATTCTGTAAAGACAGATCAAGCCGGCGCTGTAGCAAGCTTCTGCGGTGATGTCAGAAATAACGATGCAGATAAGGCTGTCACATCGCTGACTTATGAAGTCCACCCAACAGCACAAAAAGTTATAGAAGAGATTACCGAGCGTATTGCAGGTAAATATGAGGTCATAAATGTGGCCGTAGCCCATAGATACGGAGCGATCGAAATCGGTGAAACTGCCTTTGCCGTTGTAGTATCGGCAGTTCATCGCGGACCAGCATTTGCTGCCTGCGAAGAAATCGTCTCCACAGTCAAAGATGAACTTCCAATTTGGAAGTATCAAGTCTTTGCAGATGGAACTTCAGAATGGGTGAATAGCGCATGACACAGCTGATTGATACCTATGGCCGCGGCCATCGGGATATGCGTGTATCGCTCACTGATCGCTGTAATTTGCGTTGCACATATTGCATGCCACATGATTTTGCTGCTTGGCTTCCATCGAAGGATCTATTAAGCACAGACGAACTTATCGAAATTATCGAAGTAGCAGTTTCGCAAGGCATTGATGAAATTCGTTTAACTGGTGGCGAACCCATGCTTCGCCCAGACATAGTTGAAATAGTTTCCCGAATTTCTTCCATCAAGAATGCCCCAAAGCTATCGATGACAACTAATGGCCTTGTACTTGCCAAGCTTGCCAAGCCACTTGTCGATGCAGGGCTACGCAGAATCAATATCAGCCTTGATACTTTAGATAGAGAAGTTTTTAAGAAGATGACTCACCGTGATCGAATTGATGATGTCTTTGCTGGAATTGCAGCAGCCAAGGAAGCTGGTTTGCTTCCAGTTAAAATCAATACAGTTCTTCTTCGCGGAGTAAATGATGGGGAAGCTGTTTCACTTCTCAAGTGGGCCCTTGCCGAAGATTTAAACCTGCGCTTTATCGAACAAATGCCGCTAGATGCCGGTGGAATCTGGAACCGCGAACAGTTGATTACCGCTGATGAAATTTTTGCGCAGCTCTCAGAACACTACGAACTTACTCCAGTCGAATATCGTGGTTCGGCTCCTGCAGAAGAATTTCTCATTAATGGCGGGCCTGCAACCGTCGGAATTATCGGAAGCGTAAGCCGTCCATTCTGTGGAGCTTGCGATCGAATCCGTATTACTTCGGATGGGCAATTACGTTCATGCCTATTCTCAATGACAGAAACGGATCTACGATCAATATTGCGTTCTGATTTGAGTCAAAGTGAAAAAACTGAGGCGCTAATTTCTAAATTCCATTCAACGGTTAAGGCAAAACTTCCAGGTCACGGCATCAATGACCCAAGTTTCATTCAACCAATTCGCCCTATGTCGGCAATTGGCGGCTAAGAACCACCAGCAAAACGTGGCAGGATGTCGATAACATCTGTTGGATTTACCTTGATATCCAGATTTAAAGTCGCTGTTCCATTAATTAGATAAGAACAACCAGGCAGAATCTGCCCTAACTTCGGAAAACTCTTTGACGCTGCGGCAATTACTTCAGCAAGTGTTTGTCCCTCGAAGTCAGATACTGAAAGTCCGCTCGCCGCACGTGCAGCAGCGTAGAAATTCACGGTGGCCATGCACGCACCATAGCGTTTTTGCGCCTAAA
>CAILYP010000148.1:0-4953 GCA_903838475.1 uncultured Actinomycetes bacterium
CGAGCCCGACCCGCCCCACTAAAATCTGAAGTTCAGAGGCATCAGGTTCTAAATGCTAATAAAGAACGGAATCGTAAAAGCCCCATCTTAAAAAAATAGACGGGGCTTTTACGATTATGGTCTAACCGTGAATTGTTGCAACTTCCTCAATAGCCTTTGGATGCTTACTCTTTAGAACCATCAAGATAACAACTCCAAGGACCATCCATCCCGCGAAGAAATAGGCACCATATGAAAGTGGCGCCGCTAAGTGAACGATGAATCCCAGTCCTGGTATCCCCGTAATTCCAGCTGCATTTAGGAAGCCAGGAATTAGAAATAACACACCAATGATTGGAACCGCAATGTGAATAAATGGATGTCTTTCTTCCTTGCGGTGCTTTGAGTAGTAACCAATGCAAGCGAGATTAGCCACAATGTATACCAAAACAATTACGGCTACTAAACCGGTTGCTAAGATACCAAATGCCATTTGTGGGGTGTATTTGAATCCAAGGCCAAGACCAACGGCCAAACCAACAACTAATTGCAGCACAATCGCGTTACGCGGTGATTTATATTTTGGATCAAGAACAGCTAGCGAGCGTGGAAATGCGCCAGCACGGCCGAATGCGTAAGCGGTCCGAGTAAATACATTTGCACCTGCGTTAGCATTTGCAATTGTTGAGTTTACTATTGCAAAAAGAACTAATACATAAAATAATCCAGATACGCCCTTAGCTAATCCATCCCAAGGGACGCCATTATTATAACCAGCAAATTCTTTAAATTTATCTGGACCAAATGCAACTGTGGCGGCGTAAGTTGTGAAGATGTACACCGATGCAATCGCCATAGTAGCAATCATGATTGCTTTTGGAATATTTTTCCGTGGATCTTTGCTCTCTTCGGCCAGTGGTGCAGCTGCTTCAAAGCCCGCAAAAGCTAGAAGAGTAAAGACTGATCCCGCGATAACACCAGACCAGCCAGTGAAACCCTTTGCATTCGCATGTGCTGTAGTAAATACTGAGAGCGTATTGGAATGCCCAGCCTTAAATACCAAGAAAATTCCAAGGAGTACGAAGACAGTAATTTCAATAAACCCAAGCCAGGTACCAACTTTTGCTGACGTCCGGACACCGCGATAAACCAATCCGCAGACGAGCAAGGAACCTAGAGTCGTAAAGATCCACCAAGAACCGACAGGGAAGGATTTGCTCTGCGTATTCCATTCTCCTGCAATGGTATAGCCAAGTTGAAGCATAACCAGTGGTACGGTCATTATCTGTACTGATGCATAAGCCCAGCCGACTAAAAAGCCAACCCAAGGTCGTAGACCAATTGCGCTATAAGTCGCAACAGATCCTGCCGAGGGAATATGTTTAGCAAGTTGTCCGATACTCGATGCGGTAAATAAAATTCCAATAAATGCAAAGAGTACAGCTAGCGGAAGTGCACCGCCGGCTAATGGCGAACCAAAAGGGATTGACGCTGCAATTGCAGCTCCTGGCGCCATCGCGCAAATTGATTGGAAAACAACTTCCCGAAGTCCAATCGCATTTTTTTCTAATTTAGTTTCAGGACTACTCATATCTCTCCTAATATAAGAGAAGTAGTAGGGGCTACCTCATACGTAGTAAAACAATTACGACAATTATTGCACCAAGGAGGTACTTATAGGTCAGTAGGACGATAGTTTTTACTATATTTTGAACGGTCTAGGCGCAGCAGAAATTTTAGGTACCCTCATACGCGCAGTCACACAGCCAGGTGAAGGGTGATAATAAGCCGCTAGCCCTAAATCTCCAGCAACAGATAAGAAGATGAAGGCATCCTCCATGGTGAAGTCCCACTCATCAACTAATAGTCGCGCAGCTTCTTCACATGCCAATTTAAGCGCGCCATCAATATCGTTTGCGGTTGAACCATGCGTGTACCAAGAGTCGGAAGTTTCGGTAATGGGAAATCCTCCATGCTTTCTCTTTATCAGATCAACTCTAATAATTCCCTTTCCGCCAATTTCAACGCCAGTTCCAGAAATTTCGCCATCACCCATAGCCGCATGCATATCTCCAATTGCTAACTGCCCGCCAGATTGAAACACCGGAAGGTGCACCGTGGCCCCTATTCCATTCCAGTGATCATCCATATTTCCACCATGCGGGCCTGCATCAAAAGTTGGAATGTCACCCGATGCCGGCGCGACACCGATTACGCCAAACATTGGCCGTGCTGGAAATGAAACGCGATCATTCATTGTAATTACGCCATCTTTAACTTTGAATATTCTCGTTACTGGTGATTTGCAATGTTCAATTAATTGACCCCACTCGGGTATAACCATTCCGGCGCCCTGCGGCCCCGGTAAAATATCAATCAGAGTTACCGAAAGGCTGTCGCCTGGTTCGGCCCCACGCACTGCAATAGGACCGGTTGCGCTATTGATTCTCGTTAAGTCTAATTTTTCAGCAGTGTCGTTTTCACTCTGAACTTGGCCAGTAAAGCAATCCCAAGTTTCAATTTCGATAACTGTTCCTGGATCGACTGTGAGTACCGGCTTCATACTGGAGTTAAAGGACCAAATATGTTCGTCTCTGCTGAGTTTGACTGTTGGACTTTCCATGAATCCTCCTAAAAAAGCACATCCCTTTATGAAAGGTTACTACCAAATAAAAGTAATTACCCGCGTCATCGGTTCGAGCCCGACCCACCCACGCTTATCTATCTCCATGTTGATACTATTTTGAATCCCTTGGCTATGGCAGACTCTCTCGCATGGGATCGAAAAAAGAACGCAAGGCTTCTAGTGCGCTTATTCGAGACCGAAGGACCCTCACCACGAGAAGGATCGTATTTTTAGTAATTGCTGCGGCCGCGCCATTAGCGGCGATGATCGGTAACGTTCCTTTAGCACTTGTCTATGGCAACGGCGCAGGCTTACCGATGGCTTACTTGGTTGCAGCGATTGTCTTAGTTTGCTTCTCTATCGGCTACGCAACCATGAGTCGAAGGGTTGTAAATACAGGCGCCTTCTATACCTATATTTCTAGAGCCCTCGGTAAAGAAGTTGGTGTCGGAGCTGCATACCTGGCGCTCACTTCCTACACGGCAATGTCATGTGGGCTGGCAGGTGCATTTGGATACTTTATGCACGAACTCATTAAATCCGCCGCGATGGTCTCTATTCCCTGGTATTTACTCTCAGCCATTGGTGTTGCAATCGTTGGGTTTCTTGGTTATCGATCTGTAGATCTTTCTGCAAAAATCCTGGGCTTTTTGATGATTGCTGAATTTGCGGTGCTGATTGTTTTCGAAGTTCTCGTTTTTGCTAAACATGGTTTTAGCTCTTTCCCGCTTGAGAGTTTCACTTACAAGCAAGCGACATCCGGACCATTTGGGATAGCGGCTTTGATCGCTTTCACTAGTTTTATTGGATTTGAATCGGCAGCGTTGTACGGGGAAGAGACAAAAAATCCAGAGAAAAGTATTCCTCGGGCTACCTACATTGCAGTCGTCTGTGTAGGAATTTTTTATGTCCTAACTTCTTGGATGATTATTGGTGCAACAGGCGTGAGTAACCTGGCCAAGCGAGCAGGGGCCGACGGCGGAGTCTTTGTATTAAACCTCTTACAAGAATATGGCGGAGAAATATTATTTGATGTTGGAGCAGTATTACTTTGCACAAGTGTATTGGCTGGATATTCAGCTCTGCATAACGCCTCAAGCCGCTATCTATTTGCCCTTGGCCGAGAAAATATCGCACCTAGAATATTTGGTGAATACCACAAGGATTATTTCAGCCCGCATCTTGCAAGTCTTGCAATCACTTTTATCTCTTCAATCGCCACAATTACATTTGCTATTAGCGGCGCCGATCCCTACAAGGTTTTCGCAGCCTCTTTAATCGCTGTTGGCACACTAGGAATTGTTGCGCTTCAGTCATTTGCTTCCCTGTCAGTCGTGGTCTTTTTCTGGAAGCGAAAAGATAGGCAGTTATGGCAGAGCACAATCGCACCTCTTGTGGGCTTTCTCGGTCTAGCAACAGCCTTCGCTCTTGCTGCTATTCACTACAACACTTTGACGGGTAGCAAAAATCGCTGGATCAACCTAGTTCCCGTTCTGCTCATCGTGATTGCAATCGGGGGCATTTTAAACGGCTTTAGAATTAAACGGCGCCACCCAGTGGTGTACGCCAAATTAGCAGCAACACAACTTCGTTCTAGAAAGATTACTTCTGCAGATCATCCACCAGTTACGTATGAGGAAAAATATTGCTTAGTTGGCGCCGGGCCAGCTGGATTAGTAATGGCTCGAGGGTTAATCAAGGAAGGCGTTCCGTTTGACTGGTTTGAAAAACATAGCGATGTGAGTGGTATTTGGGATATGGAGAACACCGGAACTCCTATGTATGAATCCGCCCATTTCATCTCTTCCAAATACACAAGTGGTTTCTATGGATTTCCGATGCCACAATCCTTTCCTGACTATCCGAGCTGGCACCAAATTCGTGATTACATCAAAGATTTTGCTGAAAAATTTAATTTAAAGCACCGCGTGACCCTTGGGGTTTCGGTCATCGATGCCCAGCCGCTGCCTGATAAAAAATGGCGCGTAAAACTTGCAAATGGAGAAGAGAAAATTTACGACGGATTGATTAATGCCACCGGAGTTACCTGGCATCCAAATCGTCCAAACATTCAAGGTGAAGAGAAGTTCAAAGGCAAAATCTCACATTCAGTTGACTATCAATCTCCTGAAGAATTCAAAGGCAAAAGGGTGCTGATTGTGGGCGCTGGAAATTCAGGTGTTGATATCGCCTCGGATGCAGCCAGATTTGCCGACACCGCTTATTTCTCAGTACGCCGGGGATATCGCTTCATTCCGAAATATTTATTTGGATTACCAACTGACGCTCTAGTTTCCGGCAAACTCGCGCCACCAAAGGGCGTCTCAATAACTGGTGATGTAACAAAA
>CAILYP010000149.1:0-1990 GCA_903838475.1 uncultured Actinomycetes bacterium
AATATTCCTGAAGATGACCCTCGTAACGCAGCAACCATTGCTGACAACGTTGGTGACAACGTTGGTGACTGTGCTGGAATGGCCGCTGATCTCTTTGAATCTTATGCAGTTACATTAGTTGCAGCTCTTATTCTTGGTAAGGCCGGATTCGGTGATGCAGGCTTGATCTATCCATTGATCGTTCCTGCAATTGGAATCGTGACTGCAATTATCGGAATCTTTATCACTCGCTTGCGTCCAACAGATCGATCTGCAATGCAGGCAATCAATCGCTCATTCTTCTTATCAGCGATTATCTCTGCTGTTCTCGTCGGATTTGCAACGTTCACATACCTACCAGGATCAATGAAACTACTTACTGGTTTAGATCCTTCTCATGCAGCAAGTAACGTTAATCCACGTATCTTGACCTTTGGTGCAGTTCTCATCGGAATCGTTCTTGCCGCAGCAATTCAACTCCTCACTGGTTTCTTCACGGAGATTGGACGCCGCCCCGTTAATGACGTTGCCGCATCGTCAAATACTGGCTCTGCAACCGTAATCTTGGCCGGTATTGCAATCGGCTTTGAATCTGCTGTGTATTCCGCACTTCTTATCGCCGCAGCAGTATTTGGCGCCTTTATTCTCGGCCACGGATCCATCGTTTTGAGTCTCTTCGCTATTGCGCTCGCTGGAACTGGTCTTTTGACTACCGTCGGTGTAATCGTGGCAATGGATACCTTCGGACCTATTTCAGATAATGCACAAGGTATTGCTGAAATGTCTGGCGATGTCCACGGAGAAGGCGGACAAATTCTGACATCTCTCGATGCCGTCGGTAATACAACAAAGGCAATTACCAAAGGAATCGCAATCGCAACTGCAGTACTTGCTGCTACCGCACTCTTTGGGGCATTTACCAATGCGATTCTCAAAGCAGTAAGCGATGCTGGCAAGACAGCTGCAAATCTCAATCTGCAATTCCAAGGCATCTTAGATATTGCTAACCCACGCAATCTGGTTGGTCTCATTATCGGTGCATCAGTTGTCTTCCTCTTCTCTGGCCTAGCAATCAACGCGGTCTCGCGCGCTGCTGGTGCTGTAGTTGTCGAAGTTCGTGAACAGTTCCGCTTACATCCTGGAATCATGAATGGAACTGAGAAGCCAGAATATGGTCGCGTTGTAGATATTTGCACCCGTGATTCTCTGCGTGAACTTGTTGCACCGGGCCTACTTGCTGTTATGGCCCCTATCGCAGTTGGTTTCGGACTTGGTGTTGGTGCACTTGGTGCCTACCTTGCTGGTGCTATCGGTACCGGAACTCTCATGGCGGTCTTCCTCGCCAACTCAGGTGGTGCGTGGGATAACGCAAAGAAGATGGTTGAAGATGGACACCATGGTGGTAAGGGCTCTGATTCACATCACGCCACTATCGTTGGTGACACTGTTGGAGATCCATTCAAAGATACCGCAGGCCCTGCTATCAACCCATTGCTTAAGGTAATGAACTTGGTTGCACTGTTGATTACGCCAGCGATCGTCTCCTTCTCACTCGGTGGTCACAAGTTTGAGAGCGCACTCATCGCTCTTGTCGCTGTTCTTGTTATCATCTACGCCCTCGTGCGTAACAGGAGAGCTTCTACTGCCATCGCGTAACATGGTTGAGCTCGTCCGCTGTTAGGCCCTATAGGAGTTGATGAATGTGGGAATCAAGCTTGTGATCGTAGAGTCCCCTGCAAAGGCGCGCAAAATTGGCGCCTTTCTAGGGGATGACTACGTAGTTGAAGCCTCAGTGGGCCACATTCGCGATCTACCACAACGGGCTGCCGATATTCCAGCCGAATATAAAAAAATTGCTTGGGCTAAAGAGGGTGTAAATATCGCGGAGGATTTTGCTCCGCTCTATGTCATTAACCCAGATAAGCGTGCCAAGGTGAATGAACTTAAAGCGCTCATGAAGGGAGCCGATGAACTGATTCTGGCTACCGATGAGGACCGCGAGGGCGAGATC
>CAILYP010000150.1:0-5850 GCA_903838475.1 uncultured Actinomycetes bacterium
AGGTTCGAGCCGCTGGCCACATGTTGTACTAGTCGGAAAAGGAATCACCTTTGATACTGGTGGCATTTCACTAAAGCGACCTTACGACACGATGGTCGCGATGAAGAGTGATATGTCTGGCGCAGCCGCAGTACTTGCAACAATTCTTGCCATCGCAGAAATGGGAACGAGCGCTCCGAAAGTTCGCATTACTGGTCTAATGATGTGCGCTGAAAATTCCCTTTCAGCAACTTCGCAACGCCCATCTGATGTGATCAAGCATTACGGTGGCACAACAGTGGAAGTACTAAACACCGATGCTGAAGGTCGGCTAGTTCTTGCAGATGGTTTGGCCTATGCAGATGCCGAGCTTGACCCAGATTACTTAATTGATATTGCAACACTAACCGGAGCAGCAACGCTGGGTCTTGGTCGGCAATACGCGGCCATGTATACCCGGAATAATAAATTAGCAAAGAGCCTCAATGAAATTGGTGAGCAAATTGGTGAACGAGTTTGGCAGATGCCGCTAGTTGATGATTACAAAGTAGCGCTCGCAAGTGATATCGCTGATTTTAATCACGTCGCGGAAAATCCTAACCAACCTGACTTTTCGGCTGGCTCAGTAACGGCTGCGCTATTTCTTGAACATTTTGCGGGCCAGCGAAATTGGGTGCACTTGGATATCGCAGGACCAGCGCGCTCTGAGAGTGATTCGGGAGAAAATCCAAAAGGTGGTACTGGGTTTGGCGTAAGAGTCCTTACGGAATGGTTAACTTCACTATGAGTAACGGGAGCGGTATGAGCTCGGCTGACCGTGGAGATATGTCGGCCTTTGCCGAAGGCTTTCCACACGAAGATTTCTTTATGCAACAAGCAAGAAAGAATGGCAGTGAAGTTGGTGCGAGTGATCCAACCGTCGGGAGCGGTGGGGTAATTGCCTTTATCGCTGGACTCATTTCAGCAAAATCAATTGTTGAAATTGGAACCGGATCTGGCGTCAGTGGACTCTGGGCTTTTAGAAGTTCGCCGAGTGATTCCATGTTAACTTCCATAGACTCTGAACGGGAAAATTCTTCCGGTGCTCGAACTATCTTTGAAGAAGCCGGAATATCGGCCCAAAGATTTCGCCTCATAACGGGAAATGTGATTGATGTGGTTGGCAAGTTAGCGGATGCAAACTATGACTTGATGATCGTTCGGTCTCCCAAAGATATGGTGGATGTTGTTCAGGAAAGTTTCAGGCTTCTCAAGGAAAACGGTGTTTTACTAATTGATAACGCACTAGCTGGCGGAAAGGTCGCTGACCCAACGCAGCGAGACTTTGACACAATTGCCCGTCGGGATTCCATTAAAGCAATAAAAGAGGATGGCAGGTGGCGCTCTAGCGTCCTTCCAATTGGCGGCGGAATCTTAATTGCCAGTAAAATCTAGTTATTAAAGTGAATTAGGAGATTTAACTTGGATTCGCAGTTACCTGACCGACCAGCTTCCGATACCGCATGGTGGATTTCCGATTACCCAGTGGTGACGCAGGAAAGCCGTAATCAAAAGTTTGGCGCGCGGAGCATTTCGTTTAACCTCGCAATTGCTATGGCGGTTATCGCAGGAGTAATTGGCAGCATTATTGGCCACTCTTCAATAAGTCTTAATTCAAAAACGAATTTGGTTTCAACAACAAATACCATCGAGCGTGCGCCAGATTCAATTGCCGGAATTGCGGCACGAGTTTCACCATCCGTGGTCTCCATAAGCGTTAAAACACAAACTGGTGGCGATACTGGATCTGGTTTTTTCATTCAAAATAATGGCTATATCCTGACAAATAATCACGTGGTAGCGACTGTTGCCTCATCTGCTGCTTCGATAAAAGTAATTTTGGCAAATGGAAAAAGCTATGACGCCCAACTTGTTGGCAGAGACGCGGCATATGACCTAGCGGTTATAAAAATTGATGTTACTGATGCACCAGCACTACAACTTGGGAACAGCGATGGTATTCAGGTAGGTGATGGCGTTATTGCAATTGGTTCACCTCTAGGGCTTGCTGGCACTGTGACATCCGGAATAATCAGCGCAAAGAATCGTGCGGTTACTTCTGGTGGTGGAACTGGTGAAAGTTCATTTATCAATGCGCTACAAACTGATGCTGCGATAAATCCTGGTAATTCAGGTGGGCCATTAGTAAATATGTCTGGGGCGGTAATTGGGGTTAACTCTGCGATCGCTTCGCTTGGATCATCCTTTGGTGGGCAGTCCGGCTCGATCGGATTAGGTTTTGCGATTCCAATTAATCAAGCGCAGAAAACTGCAACTCAATTAATCAAAACTGGAACTTCGACTTATCCAATCATGGGTCTCTCCCTTGATTCAAGTTATCGCGGCGTCGGCGCACTTGTTGCAAATCAGCAAGGCGGTGTCCTTGCAGGTGGCCCAGCAGAACGTGCTGGCATAAAGCCCGGCGATGTGATCACCGGGATCGATGGCAAGGCAATCAACTCATCTGATGAAGCAATCGTTGCAGTTCGTTCGCATAACGTTGGCGATCGAATCAAAGTTAGTTTCAAACGTGGTACAACGTCACACGAGATTTCATTGGTTCTTATAGCGGCAAAGCGTTAAGGTAATCAAATGTTTGGTATCGGTGGTGGTGAATTTCTAACGTTAGGCCTGCTTGCTCTAATTCTTATTGGTCCAGATAAGTTGCCACAATTCTCGAGAGATGCAGCTAAATTCCTTAATAAAATTCGCGGTTTAGCAAACTCGGCAACTGCAGAACTACGCGAAAATCTTGGGCCTGGTTATGAGGATTTACAAGTTACAGATCTTCACCCAAAAACTTTTATTAAGAAACACTTGAACGAGGCTCTTGCCGAACCTTCAGCAGAACTCAGCGAAATAAGTAAGAATGCCAAAATTGATCCGGATCTACTATGACCACGAAAATAATTGAAGACATTAATGCGGCGCTTGGTACGGTTTCAGATCCCGAATTGCACCGCCCCCTTCCAGAATTAGGAATGGTCAAATCAGTTGAATTCAAAGCCGGAGTAGCACATATAGAAATCCTGTTAACGATTTCTGGCTGCCCGATGCGCGATCGCTTACAGAATGATATTTCGGCGGCCGTTACGAAAATTCCTGATGTTGACTCAGTTCAATTAGTTTTTGGTGTGATGAATGAAGAACAGCGCGGCGCAGTTAAAAAGTTGTTGCACGGTGGCGTTGAAAAAGTTATCCCTTTTGCTCAGCCCAACTCACTGACCAGAGTCATAGGAATCGCGTCTGGAAAAGGCGGCGTCGGAAAATCTTCAGTCACGGTCAACCTTGCCGTAGCAGCCGCTAAGCGCGGTCTTCGAGTTGGAATTTTAGATGCTGATGTCTATGGCCACTCGGTTCCAAGACTTATGGGAATCTTGGGAGAACGACCTACTGCAATTGATCAAACATTTATTCCTGTTGAAGCCTACGGCGTCAAAGTTGTATCGATGGAAATGTTCAAACCAGAACGCTCAGATGCTGTTGCATTTCGCGGTCCGATGTTGCACAAAGTTTTAGAGCAGTTGCTAAGTGATGCTTATTGGGGCGATCTTGATTTACTTCTTTTAGATTTACCGCCAGGGACCGGCGATGTAGCTATTTCACTTGGTCAATTAATTCCGGCTTCTGAGATTATTGTTGTCACCACGCCACAAGTTGCCGCAGCAGAAGTTGCCGAGCGCGCCGGGCGAATTGCACATCAACTAAAGCAACACATAATCGGTGTTATCGAAAATATGTCAGATAGCAAGTGTTCTAAGTGTGGCGATCCGATCGCAATTTTTGGATCGGGTGGTGGATTGGAAACATCAAAGAGATTATCTAGTTTGGTTGGCGCAGATGTACCACTATTGGGGGCGATCCCGTTTGATAGTTCACTTCGCGAGGGTGGGGATGCTGGTACTCCGATAGTCATCGGTGATCCAACAAGCCCAGCGAGCGAAGCTTTTTCTGCATTAGTAGAAAAATTAATGGTCCGTTCAAAGTCTTTGGTGGGCGTAAGGCTTGGTCTCGCCTAAGATTTGACCATGAAAACGCCACCAGTAACCGGAATTAATACGGTGGCCAAACGAATCACCGGACGAGGCGATTCGGTATTAGAACGTAAAAATATTCGCAGCGCTCTCGTTTCCGTAGCTGGCTTGATCGGAAGACCAGTTCGAGATGAGACCGGACGAGATATTGGTAAATTGGTTGACATCGTCGTTCGCCATGGTGAAACAACTTATCCACCAGTCTCTGGTCTAATTGTTAAAGTTGGAAACAGCACTTCGTTTATTGATGGTGCCAGTATTTCTAAATTAACCCACGATGAAATTCGACTCTCTTCAATGCGAGTAAATCTCGAAGAATACAAGCGGCGCCCGGGCGAATCACTCTTGGACGCTGACGTCCTAGATCACCAAATTGTTGATGTTAATGGTCTGCGTGTTGTGCGCTCTTCAGATTTATATTTAGCACCACTTGATCGCGAGATTCGAGTTGTTGGCGTAGATATTTCATTTCGTTCCTTCGTTCGTAGAATCTTTCCCGGCTCGTTAAGTCGCCGGCCAACCCCAGAACATGTAGTTGATTGGGCAGCCGTTGCATCTCTTGCAGATGGAACTGGCGTAGTGCGCTCCTCAGAATCGCGAGCTGCGCTAAGCCAGCTTCGACCTGCGGACTTGGCAGATTTAATCGAAGATCTAGCTGGCCGTGAACAAGGTGCATTGATCGAACTATTGGATCCCGATCTTGCTGCAGATGCCCTTGAAGAAATGGAAGATGACGAATTGCAAGGCTTGCTTCGCGGTCTACCTTCACAGCGCGCAGCTGAATTGATTGCTCGCATGGAACCAGATGAATCAGCTGAAGTTTTACGTGATTTAGATGTGGATCACAGAGAGAGCATCTTTGCGGAAATGGATTCCAAGATTGCAACCCAACTGCGCAAACTAGTTTCTTTTGATGAAACGCTCGCTGGCGGAATTATGACAACCCACATTTTGGTAACGCGTGAAACCGACACAGTTGGTGCTGCGCTAAAGTTGTTGGTTGAGAATCGAGAGCGTGACATTTCAGACGGAGTCGTTGTTGTTGACGCCAAAGGTAAACTCTTGGATCACATTCAAATTATCGAACTCATTGCAGCAAAGTCCAACGCCGAACTATCAACACTTATTGGACCACCATTTCCAACGGCAATTAACAGTAATACCCGCCTAAAGGAAGTGATAGAAGAGTTCGCAAATAACCGTGGTTCATCGATTATTGTCGTTGATGAAAAGAACAAACCAGTCGGTCGAATATTGGCTGATGACTTGGTGGATGCACTAACTTCAGATGATGAAAACCATGGCTTTGCTCAAGGAAGCGGGGCATTCTGATGAGCGAAGTTAAGGCAACTACAAAGAAGACTCAAGTTTCACCGAAGAAAATTCGAATTGCTGCGCTGCTTGCTGTTATGGGTCCTGGGGTAATTGCCGGGCTATCTGATGATGATCCAGCAGGCATCACAACCTATTCGGTGCTCGGTGCAAAATATGGTTACCAAATGCTTTGGGTACTTGTTGCCTCAACAATTGCGCTAATTGTTTTTCAAGATTTGGGCGCGCGTATTGGTGTTGTTACTCGTCAAGGAATGATTGGTTTGGTTCGCCAAAAATATGGTGCACGTGCTGGAACGCTAAGCGCCAGTGCGCTAATCATTGCTAACGTCGGAACAATGACTGCCGAGTTTGCTGGAATCGCTGCCGCTGGACAATTATTTGGCTGGAGTAGATACATTTCGGTGCCGCTTGCTGCACTATTAGTTTCATTCCTCGTACTTCGCGGTTCTTTTTCTCGCGTTGA
>CAILYP010000151.1:0-1875 GCA_903838475.1 uncultured Actinomycetes bacterium
AAAATTGCAGTGGTCATCGCATGAACGATGCCAGGCTGATCTTGGCACTGGAGAGTTACTATCAAATCCATCCCCAGATATTAGTGGGAGTTAGTGGGAGACCGTAAATCTCTTGAGCGCTTTTGGCGCCCACCAGTTTCGCTCACCGAATAATCGCATCAGCGCTGGGACTAACAAACCTCGAACCAAAGTTGCATCAAGAATAATTGCGAAGGCGACGCCAAATCCGAGCATTTTAATGTTCGTAACTCCGCTAGTTACAAATGTTGCGAAAACAACTGCTAGCAACAGAGCAGCCGCAGTAATAATGCGTGCCGAGCGTTGCAAGCCAGTGGCAACTGCATCAACGTTAGCCATGCCGGCTTCATGTTCTTCCTTAATGCGGGATAGAAGAAATACTTCATAGTCCATGGAAAGCCCAAAGGTAACCACGGAAATTAAGAGGACCATAGAAGTATCTACAGTGTGCGTATTAGTGAACGAGCCAACTAGCCAACCCAGATGTCCATCAATAAATATCCAAGTCAGAGCACCCATCATTGCGCCAAGGGAGAGCACGTTTAACAGAACGGCTTTGATCGGAAGAATTATAGAACCGGTGAAAATAAAGAGCAGAAGTAGTACACCAAGCGCAATCCAACCAAGTGCCCACGGCAAAGTTTTTGCAATTCCACCTTGGGTGTCGGTGTAATCAGCAGCAACACCACCGATCAATGTTCCGCTTGGTGCAGCAAGTTTACGAATTGCTTTGATCATTTCCTGTGCATCATTTGTCCGAGGACTCATCGAATGAACTGCAGAAAAGCGAACAGTGCTGCCGACAACTTCTTCGGGGTTAATTCGAACGATTCCAGGAATAGTTGCAACCTTAGATTCGTAGGCAGCAATTGCACTTTGGTGTGATGCGCCATTTGGAATTATGAATTGAACTGGATTGGCCTCTTGCCCTGGGAAATCGGCAATCGCCATGGCATTAGCAATTGCTGTTTGGGATGATGCGGGAAGCACACGAGCATCGGCTTGCGAAAACACAATGTCGCGAATCGGTGATGCGATCACAGCCAAAACTGTTAGTGAAAGTACGACAACCGCAATTGGCCGGCGCATAACAAAGCGCGCAGTTTGTGCCCAGCGACCATCAGACTTAGGTGTGATTGCACTTTTTCGCACAACGTATTTATCAATGCGCTTGCCAATTAAAGCGAGGATTGCTGGGAATGGAACTAACGCGGCGAAAATCGCCATCGCAACAACACTTATTCCGGCATAGCCAAATGATTTCAAGAACATTAATGGGAAGAAGGTAAGTGATGCCAGAGTAATGATCACGGTAATGCCACTGTAGAAAACAGTTTTACCAGCAGTTTTAACGGTATTAACAATCGAATCTTCTATCGACTTGCCAGCGTGCAGCTCTTCGCGGAATCTATTGACCATCAATAGTGCATAGTCAATACCAAGGCCAAGACCCATACCAGTAATTAAATTCAAGGCGAAGATACTCACGCCAGTAAATAAGCTAATCAAGTAGATAATCGCAAGTGAGCCTACGATCGCACTCAAGCCCACAATTAACGGAGTCGCACTTGATATTAAGCCACCAAAGACAAAGAGAAGTAAGAGGAAAGTAAGTGGAATAGAAATGCCTTCAGCAACTGCCAAGTCTTTTGAAATTTTATCGCTGATCGCTGAATTAAAAGTTGCTAATCCGCCAATATAGACGCTTAAATTTTTATAGGCTCCTGCGTATTTCTTCTCTAACAGCTTGCCTAAAGATTTTGCATTTAGCGGATCTTTTTCTGTTGAATAAACAAAAAGGTAGGCAGCTTTTCCATCCTTACTGACTAGCGTTGGCGCGCCACCAGCGCTCCAATA
>CAILYP010000152.1:0-1580 GCA_903838475.1 uncultured Actinomycetes bacterium
GTATCTGGTTCTTCAGGTAACGATCAAATTTACGGTGGAATTGGAACGGCCGATGCAACTTATAACGCAACGGTTACTTCTGGTTCAAATATGATAAATGTTCTCAGCGGAGTAACGATCATCCCTGGCCAACAAGTCAGCGGTAAGGGTATTGCGCCGAATGCGGTTGTTGTCTCTGCGCTGATTGTTGGAAATCGAACTAACGTAACGCTAAATGTTGCTAGCACTGCAACCTCTAGTTCTACGCCGGTAATTTTCACGACCTGGCCACTTGCAGCACCTTCATTAATCACTAATTTAACTTCTCTCGTGTCTGGCACCCCAGGTTGGACTAAGTACTCGAAGCTGGATGCCACGACGGTCACGACTAAATGGTCGGGCGGCGCAATCATGCTCGGTGGCGACGGAAACGATTCAATTTATCCATCAAGTGGTTCAGATGTAATCCATGGAAGTGCTTACCTGCACACCTGTATTGCGGTAGACAGCTCAATCAACACATCTGTGTACTCCGCACTTGCTGACGTTCCTTGTGGAAATGGTTCAAGTTCCCAGACGCTTCGCGGCTTCTCGAACATGAGCCTAATCTCACCTTTGTTGGAGTCCGGTCAAATCACACCAGACAAATTGCAAATTGTGCGAGAGCTCCTTCCAACATCATCCGCCGTTACTTCTGTGACTTCGACAGTTTCGAATATCACTTATACGGCTTCAAATAATTATTATGTCGGAGAGTTCGTAACAGTTGCAGGCTTAAGTGCGACTGATGGAATTACAGACATGACTCCGTACAACTTAAACAATGTCGCTGTTACTGGCATAGGTGCTGGAACCTTCAGCGTTGCTAATACAGTCTCTGCGCCAGCAGTCAGTGCCACAGCAGTATTGGCTGGAACAGCGCTTCCAACTGACACCCTTGATCTTTCTGGTGGTTCTACAGTTGCGACGGTTGGAACTGTTCCGGTTGCTGGTGGCGGTATCAGCGGACCAAGTAATCAGTTCAGCTTCAAAAAGCTCACTGGCACTTTGCCTGTCGGCGCTTCATGGGGATGTACTGTCACAGATTCTTCAAGCGGAGAAGTCATCACAGTATTCGATATGGAAATGGTTAAATTTACAACTGGCGCCGCCGTTTCGATTCCAAATTGTGGACCACTTGGAGTTCCAAGTGCACCAACAAACGTAGTTGCAGTTGCAGAGAATGTTGGTTCAGTACAAGACATTAAATTGACTTGGGTTGCACCGAATTCAAATGGTTCGCCAATTGATTACTACTCGGTTCAATATCGAGCAGCAGCCCAAGGTGGCGGACGTGGTGGAAGAGGAAATAGCACGAACGTGCCATCAGGCACTTGTTCTGGCCAGGTTTCACCAGCACTTGCGACAACAGGTTGTACCGTTTTGGGTCTGACAAAACTAACTAGCTACACCTTTACAGTCGCCGCACACAATGCGGTTGGCCTTGGTGCATACTCACAGAGCTCAAACTCGGCAAATTTCCCTGCGATCTCGGCACCAAGCATTACTTACGATACGGCGACGGTAATTGCGACTATTGGAACACCAATTCCTACTGCTCA
>CAILYP010000153.1:0-6110 GCA_903838475.1 uncultured Actinomycetes bacterium
ACAGCTATAACGTACACAGCTGTTAACAATTTCAGCCCAGGTACTATCGTTACTATTAGTGGCTTTACTCCTCCAGCAGCACTTGTGATCACTAACATCGCATATGTGGCAGGAGCCGGTGGAGCTCGAGGTACAACGACATTTACCACTGCTAGCACTGCAAACCTCAGAGTGGGGCAAGCAGTCACTATCTCTAATGTCACACCAACTAATAGCCAGGTTAATGGAAACAAAGTAATCGCTTCGATTCCATCAGCTACAACCTTTACAGTCACCGGAAACGTGAGAAATCTACCAACGGGATTCGCCGCTGCACGAGCTTCTTACGCTTCTATCTACAACATGGCCGGAGCGGTTGTAAATACTGCTAATGCGACTTCCTTTACAGTGTTGAGCAATCTCACTGGCGGAAGCGTTACGGGCGCTGTTGGCTCTGTAAGAGCAGCAGCTGGGCGAACAGCAGTTCTAGAGTCTGTCATCGCTGGTTCAGATCAAGTCGGCGGTATCACTCTGACGAATCCTGGACTTGGCGGTTCAGGCTACACAGCTGCACCAACTGTAACTATCAATGGAATAGCAACTGTCCCAGCAATTGCGACAGCGCTACTTGCTCCAACAACAATTCAATCGCTAGACATTATCAATCCAGGAATTTATACAAAGGTTCCGACTGTTACTTTGGTGGGCGGCAATGCAACGCCTTCTGCTGTAGTTGCGACTCTTGGATCGACTGTCCTATCCGGAATAAACGTCACCAATGGTGGGTCATATTTAACTCCACCAGTGTTAACGGTTACCGGAGCTCCGGGAATAACTGGGGCGACAGCAACTTTGTCTAGCCAACTTGCTTCAATAACTGTGACAGATGTCGGTTCATGTACTGTGCCAACGGCTACGGTATTTGATCCAAATACATCATATTTCACAATAACTGGGCTTTCTGGCGGAGCAATTGCCGCTGCAAATGTCAGTGCTTTCGCAGTTGGCGGTGGATTTAATGTCTACCTACAATCTGTGAGCCTGTTATTTGCTGGTGCAAACGTCGCAACAGCTCCTGTTCTCACAATTACTCCAGAAGGAATGACATGTACAGCACTGCCTACAGTTGCTGCCCATCTCACGGCAGGTGCCATTACTTCCGTTGCTCTCATCGGAACTGCGACACCTTCGGCTTACTCAGTAAATCCAACTGTTACTGCAAGTGGTACTGGAGGAGCAACTTTCGATATCGCTCTTGCACCAACACAACTTGCATCATTGGCACTCGCTAACCCAGCTCTTACGTATACAGATGCTCCGGCAGTTGTATTCGATACTGGGCTCGGAGCGGCTACTGCAACCCTTGCACCAACTTCAGTATCTGGATTCACAATCATAAATCCAGGAAGTGGGTATACAACAACTCCAACGATCACCATTTCGGCACCGACAGTCGCTACCGCAACAAGTTCCACAGCAACTGCCGCCGTATCTGCAACTTCTGGGCTAATCACGCTTAGGGTTTTGGATTCTGGAAGTGGTTACAGCGTTGCTCCAGTAGTTACCGTCACAGGCGGAAGCACAGCTGTTGCATCACTCGGAGCTGGATCAGTAACTTCGATTGCGGTAAACAATGTCGGAGCTGGATACCTAACTGCACCTACAGTCAGCCTGGTCTATCCAGATGGCTTTGTAGACGCTACTTCAGCTACTGCAACTCTTGCTACACAGAACGTAACCATGACTTACCAACCTAAGGGCATCATGGAAGAGTTCGAAATCATGTACGGACGTATGGATGCAGTTCTATCTTCAGAACTACCTTCTACAAACTGGGTCAATCAGACTAGCGTTATGTGGTCTAGCGTTGATTCACCTACAGAAGTAATCGATACAAACGCAGCAAATGCACTTACTAATGCCGGTGCAACTCCAGTTGAAAGCTTGCCAGATGGCACGCAGATCTGGCGTTACACACACAATGGTGTGGATACCCACTTCATGCACTTCCACTTGTTCAACGTACAAGTGATCGCACGATTCGGATGGGATGGAGTAATCCAAACACTCGCACCGTACGATCTAGGATGGCGCGACACTGTTCAGTTCGATCCGCTAACAATCCTGTACATCGCAATTAAGCCAGTAGTTCCACAGCTGCCTTGGTCGCTACCTAACAGCATCCGACCATTGTCACCAATGGATGCGCTTAACATGCCAAGCATGATGTTGTCAGCATCAGATCCAACGAACAATCCGGTAACACAGAACAACGTACTTGTTAACTTCGGTGGCGAGTACATGGTTCACTGTCACCTACTTGGACACGAAGAAGGCGACATGATGCGCCCAATCGTGGTCGGAATCCCAATCACGGCACCAACGGTCAACCCTGTATCAATCGGTGCATGCGTTAACGGCGCTGCAGGAGCTCAGAGATGTCCAGTCACTGTCTCCTTCGTTGATAACTCAAACAATGAAACCCGTTTCGATATTCAACGAAGCGAGACAACCACTGTTTGGACAACTATCGGTACAACAGGTGCTCGTACGCCTACATGGAACGTTCCAACGCAACTAATAGTTGATCCATCGCTAACAACCGGCGGAGCGCTTAGCTTCACTGATTCGACAGCGCTCAAGGGTCACACCTATAAGTACCGCGTACTAGCTATCGATTCAATCGGAGCTCAAAACTTGGGAAGCTTCCCATCAGCTGACGTCCAGTCAGATCCATCCAATACCGTCTATGCGAAACTCTAGGAAAGTGAAGAATATGAATATCAACTCAAGAACAGTGTCTGGAAAGAAGTTCATCTCAATTCTTTTCACGCTCACTTTGATTTCAAACGCTGGCTTTCTGACACAGACGGCCCACGCTGGAAATATGCCTCCAATGACACCGGAGCAGATGAAGAACATGCAGGTTGCGAAGAGTGCACCTGTACCCGCTGTTACTACCGCGCCTACTGTCACGCAAGTGACAGGGGTTGCGGGGGCAACAACTTCATATAAATACTCTGCATCAATTGGAAAGACTTATGCCAACACTAAGATGGCAGTCGTAGTCTCAACTAAGGTAAAGGGTGTCAAGGTTGTAACCAAGCTTGGTTCCTTTAAGGGCGACGCTAAGGGTGTTTTCACACTTAAAGCTAAGGCGAAAATCGCAAGCTCAGCCTTTGTGACTTTCAGTGCTGTAGGAATGAAGAGCATCACAATTCCTGCAACCAAGTTGAAGTTAGTGCCAGCTCCAAAATCTGATACTGGAGCGATCGCTGCCCCATTTGTATCTCCAACACCAACACCAACTCCAACACCAACACCAACTCCAACTCCAACACCTACACCAGTTGCTCCTGTTGCTCCAGTGGTCCCCGTCATTGAGGATGCACGCGTTCCAACATTTGGAGTTCCAAATCCAACAACTGATGGATATACGCTTCAGATTGCTAATTTCGACTCTGCTTTCGCATGGACAGCTAAAGATGCTGCAGGCGGAACGTTGACGATCTCAAGCACTGGTCAAATTACAGTTACTAATTTGGCTCCAAGTACGATTACAAAAGTCACAGTGACTACTACGAGAACTAACTACAACACTGGTACTGCAACGTCAGTTGCAATCACAGTGCTGGCACCTCCTCCACCTGCTGGCGGCGGCGTGTTTGTTCTCCCACCACCACCTCCACCAGTGGTTCCACCAGTTGTTACACCAGTTGATACAAGAACTGCAATAGTGGCTCCAGTTATCACGCTAGCTCCAACAAGTGAAATCATCACTATTGGATCTCCAATACTTGGATACACACTTTCAAAAACCGGTGGCGCTGCAACAAGTTATTCCATATTCCCAGCTGCTCCAGCTGGTACTGTTTTTAGTACCACCCTGGGCACCCTGACTGGAACACCACTTGCGCAACAACCAGCGACTGCATATCAGATCACTGCCATTAACACTGCTGGATTTAGCAACGCTGTCTACACATTGACAGTCAATGCTTTGTCATCAGCCGGTGGCGGAACTGCATCGCAGGTTCTCTACGTTGCTCAGCCAGTCGCAATGCGCGTGGGGTCTACCGATCAAGTTCTAACCGGTATCTCAACAAGCGGTCTGCCAATCACATACGTCTCTTCAAACTTAGCGGTATGTACCGTGAGTACTGGAAGTCGCGTATCCGTTGTGCATGCTGTTGCTGCTGGAACTTGCACGTTGACAGCAACTCAATTGGGTAATGCAACCTTTGGAATCGCGACAAATGTCGTGATTTCACTACAAGTTATCGATACAGCTTCGACATCCGTCATTGTTGTACTCGATCCAAATGGTGGTTCAGATGGAGTTAACTCCAGTCGTGTTTCCCTCATCGTTCCCCCAACACCAGCCACAATCGCTCTACCAACTACGCTCACAAGTACTGGGTATACAAGTTATACTTGGCACGTGAGCAATGTTAACGGAGCCCTTGCGGACAATACCTTCCCGGTTCCAACCGTGGATACAGTCTTGGTAGCTAAGTGGGCCTAGTCAGCCGCGGCAAACGCTCCAAGGGTCTGATTGGAGGAACAGTAGCTCTGCTGCTGTTCCTCCAGTCTTCTCCATCTTTTGGCGCAGTAGATTTCATAACCGAAATCGATAGCACAGTAGTGAGCATGCATGATTACAGCGTGCTTTCGGGCCAGATTAAAAGTACTAATTCTGCAAGCAACATCCAAAAGATTAATTCGCTCATGAATAAGCAACTCGGAGTCATCAGAAGCGATATAACTACACTTGATGCCGATCTCAATAAGAGTTGGACTTACCTAGGAACTACGCCTAACTTTAAATTCCCAGCCAGAGATGTGATGCGTCAATTCGATTTAGAAGTCTTCAATTGGTATAACTTGGAGCTTAAAATTCAAAGCCAAGTTCTTTCCTGTTACGACAAAGCGTCAACGAGCAAGCAGTGCGTACTTAAGGTACGTGCTAAGAATTCAGCAGCAGAAGTAAAGCTCTACCAAAAGATTACAGACACACTTAAGCAAATTGAGATCTGGCGTAAAGCTGCAGGCAGATAACCGTTTCGGTTTTATAAACCCGCTGCGGCGAGTGCGCTTACGAGTGAGTCATACCAACCTTGAGATGTAAAGGTTGCTCCCCCAACACCTTGAATATCGGCTGAAGAAGCTTTGATGGTCTCTTGAATCAGGTACGGCACTACACGCAAATTGAGTTCTCTATCTTTATCTGTAGCAGTTGGCAGCTTTAGCGCCCGAGCTGCGACAATCTTGCCTTTAACAATATCTATCTGCACCTGAACTGGACCATAAGTACCTGCCTGAGCTTCTACGCCAGTAAAAGTTCCGTTAATTCGAATTCGCGTATCAATTGGCGCTTTTGTAGCAGTTGCTTTCGAAGTCGGCTTTGGCGCTGTTGTTTTTGTTGGGACCGGAGTTTGAGTTGGGACTTGCGTTGGCGTTGGCGTTGAAGTTGGCGTTGAAGTTGGCGTAGCTGTTTGCGAAGGCGTGGGCGTTTCCGATGCCGATGTCGATGTCGATGCCGATGGATTGGGTGTGATGCCCCCGTTGGCTGAACCTTGATGTGGCGGCGCATAGGCCATGACAGCGCCGACACCAGCTACGGTTCCGGCGATAACAACTACGACCTTAGTTGCACCCATCTCTCCACCTTTCTTTCAAATCTTTCAAATCTTTCTTTTCTGTCATAATTTTCATTACTTTCATTAACTAGTTTACTTCATTTACTCGGCATGAAATTCAAATGCTTCAGCATGAAAGCGCTCTTTAGGGATTCCAGCAGCGAGCGCAGCTGACCTTACGGCTTCTACTAAAGGTGTTGGGCCACAGACATAGACATCGCTATATTGAAATGAAGGAACATATTTCAAAATATGACGGGCATTCATTGGATGATCTTTTCTTGTACCGATCAGGTAATGCACGCGAGCGCCTCGGGACGCTGCTAACTCATCAAGTTCTTTAGCCAAGACTAGATTTTCTTTTTTAGCTGCTCTAAAGAGCACATCTACTTCAACTGATTCATCAAACTCTTCCATGAGTGCACGAAGTGGAGTAATACCGACTCCCCCGCCCACCAACACAACATGACCAAGGCCTTTGGTTGCCTTCGA